>JAJEAZ010000195.1 GCA_022824105.1 Alphaproteobacteria bacterium | reverse complement strand
GGCAACAACCAGGGCGTTCACAAGGGCCGGCTCGGAGACGATCTCGGGCTCGACGAGGGCGTGGCCGCGGCCAGGGCCTGCGCGCTCAACCTCATCGCGCAGGCGAAGGCCGGCTGCGGCGGCGACCTCGACCGGGTGGCGCGGGTGGTCAAGCTCGGCGGCTTCGTCTCCAGCACGCCGGACTTCGTCCAGCATCCCCAGGTCGTGAACGGGGCCTCCGACCTCATCGTCGAGATATTCGGCGACAAGGGCCGCCATGCCCGCTTCGCCGTCGGCGCCCCGGCTTTGCCGATGGGCTTTGCGGTCGAGGTCGATGCCGTGTTCGAGATCGACTGACCCGCCCGTGCCCGACGGCAAGGAACCGATTTCCGTTCGCATCGCGTCGGGCATCGACGCTGTCCCGGCCGAGGACTGGGACGCCTGCGCCGGGGACGGCAACCCCTTCGTCTCGCACGCCTTCCTGAAAGCGCTGGAGGACGGCGGTGCCGTCGGCGCCGACACCGGCTGGCTGCCGCAGCATCTCGTGGTCGAGGACGATGAGGGCCGGGTCTCCGGCGTCGCGCCGCTCTATGCGCGCGGCGACAGCTATGGCGAGTATGTCTTCGACCACGGCTGGGCGCATGCCTATGAGCGCGCCGGCGGTCGCTACTACCCCAAGCTGCTTTGCGGCGTGCCCTTCTCGCCGGTGCCGGGCCCGCGCCTCCTCGTGCGTCCGGGCGAGTTCGCGGAGCAGGCCCGCGCGGCGCTCGCCTCGGCGATGATCGAGGTGGCGAGGCGGAGCGGCCTGTCGTCGGTGCATGTCAATTTCCTCCCGAAGGAGGAGTGGGACTATCTCGGCGAGCTCGGCTTCCTCAAGCGGCTCGGCCAGCAATATCATTGGTACAATGACGGCTACCGGAGCTTCGACGACTTCCTGGCCGCGCTGAACTCGCGCAAGCGCAAGACCATCCGCAAGGAGCGCCGGAGGCTGGAGGAATGGGGCCTCACCTTCGAGGCGCTGACCGGCGACGATCTCAGGGAAGAGCACTGGGACCTGTTCCACCGCTTCTACCGCAACACGGTGGACCGGAAATGGGGCGGCGCCTACCTGACGCGCGACTTCTTCTTCCGCCTGCACGAGACCATGGCCGACAGGACGGTGCTGATCGTCGGCCGGCGCGAGGACAGGATCGTCTGCGGCGCGCTCAACATGCGCGGCGCCGACACGCTCTACGGGCGCAATTGGGGCTGCGACACGCGCTTCCGCTTCCTGCATTTCGAGGCCTGCTACTACCAGGCCATCGACTACGCGATCCGCGAGGGCCTCCAGCGGGTCGAGGCCGGGGCGCAGGGCCAGCACAAGATCCAGCGCGGCTATGTCCCCGTCGAGACCTACAGTGCGCATTGGATCGCTGACCGCAATTTTCGCCGGGCGGTCGCGGACTATCTGGAGCGCGAGCGCGACGCCGTCGGCGAGGAAATCGAGTTCCTCGCGGACTTCACGCCGTTCAGGAAAGAGGGATAGCCCTCAACCCAGACGGGCGAGCGCTCCTTCCAGCGCCGCGCGCTGGCCGGCGAGTTCGCTGCGCTGCTCCCGCTGGTCCTCAACCACCTCGGCCGGGGCGCGGGAGAGGAACCGCTCATTGCCGAGCTTGCCGTCGATGCCGGAGATTCGCGCATCGATCTTCGCGACTTCGCGGTCCAGCCGTTCGCGCTCCTTGTCGAAGTCGATCACCTCGGCGAGCTTCAGCGCCACCGTCGCGCCGGGAAGCGCCACCTCGACCGAGCCCTCCGGCGCCGCACCTTCCGACAGGCTTTCCAGCCGCGCCAGCCGGAGGATCTGCGGCGCGTTGCGGGCGGCGCGGGCGACGGTCTCCCCGTCGGCGCCGACAAGCGCGGCGTCGATCTTCGCGCCCGCCGGAACATTGAGCTCGGACCGCACGCGGCGGACCTCGGAGATCAACTGAATGGTCCAGCCGATCTCGGCCGGCGGCTCGCCCGCTTCGTCATCCGGCCAGGCCGCGCCGATCAGCCCGTCCTTCACCAATCCGAGCGCCTCGTTCAGCTCCTCAGTCACGAACGGCATCAACGGGTGCAGCATCCGCAGGGTGCGGTCCAGCACCCAGGCGGCGGCCGCGCGGGTCTCTTCCGCGGCCTCGCCGCCCCCGGCGAAAACCGGCTTGGCGAACTCGATGAACCAGTCGCAGAACTCGCCCCAGACGAAGCGGTAAAGCACGTCGGCCACCTCGTTGAAGCGGTAGGCGTCCATCGCCGCCTCGACCTGCCGGCGCGTCTCGACGGTCCGGGCGACGATCCAGCGGTTCAGCGTCTGCTCGACGCCGGCGGGATCGAATCCGGGCCGGGGGGCGCAGCCGTTCATCTCGCAGAACCGCGCGGCGTTCCAGAGCTTGGTGGTGAAGTTGCGGTAGCCCCCGACCCGGCTTTCGGAGAGCTTGATGTCGCGGCCGGGCGCGGCGAGCGCGGCCAGCGTGAACCGCAGTGCATCGGCCCCGTAGCTCGCGCACATGTCCAGCGGGTCGATGATGTTGCCCTTGGACTTGGACATCTTGGCGCCGTGCTGGTCGCGCACGAGCGCATGGATATAGACGGTGCGGAACGGTACATCGCCCATGAAGTGCAGGCCCATCATCATCATCCGGGCGACCCAGAAGAAGATGATGTCGAAGCCCGTCACCAGCACATCGCCCGGATAGTAGCGGTCGAGCTCGGGCACCGGCTCGGGCCAGCCGAGCGTCGAGAACGGCCAGAGCGCGGAGGAGAACCAGGTATCGAGCACGTCCGGGTCCTGCAGCAGTTCCACGTCCGGCCCGAAACGCGCCTCGGCCTCGGCCCTCGCCTCGGCCTCGGTCTCCGCCACGAACACCGAGCCCTCAGGGCCGTACCAGGCCGGAATCCGGTGCCCCCACCAGAGCTGGCGCGAGATGCACCAAGGCTGGATGTTGCGCATCCACTCGAAATAGGTCTTGGCCCAGTTTTCCGGCACGAAGCGCGTGCGCCCGGTCTCGACCGCCTCGATGGCCGGTTTCGCGAGGGTCGCGGCGTCGGCATACCACTGCTCGGTCAGGTATGGCTCGATGGGCACGCCGCCGCGGTCGCCATAAGGGACCGTGTGGCGGTGGCGCTCGACGCGCTCCAGAACGCCCGCCGCTTCGAGGTCGGCGACCACCCGCTCGCGCGCGGCAAAGCGCTCCAGGCCGCGATAGGCCTCGGGCGCCGCATCGTTCAGATGCGTGGTCCGGTCGAAGATATTGACGGTCTCCAGTCCGTGGCGCCGTCCGACCTCGAAATCGTTGAAGTCGTGCGCCGGGGTGATCTTGACCGCGCCGGAGCCCTGTTCCGGGTCGGCATGGGCGTCGGCGACAATGGGGAGCCGCCGGCCCACCAGCGGCAGGATGCAGTGGCCGCCGACCAGATGTTTGTAGCGCGGGTCGTCCGGATGCACCGCCACGCCCGTGTCGCCCAGCATGGTCTCGGGCCGCGTCGTGGCGACGGTCAGGCTCTCGCCTTCGCGGCCTTCCACGGGATAGCGGATATACCAGAGATGGCCGTCGGTCTCGGTCTGCTGCACCTCCAGATCCGAGATCGCGGTCTCCAGCGCCGGGTCCCAGTTCACCAGCCGCTGGTCCTTGTAGATCAGGCCTTCGCGGTAAAGCTGCACGAAGACCCTGGTGACCGCGTTCGACAGGCCCTCATCCATGGTGAAACGCTCGCGCGCCCAGTCGGCCGACGCGCCGAGCGAACGCAGCTGGCGGGTGATCTGCCCGCCCGATTCCGCCTTCCACTCCCAGACCCGGTCCACGAACCCGTCGCGTCCGAGGTCGGTTCGCTTGAGCCCTTCCTCGTCGAGCTGGCGTTCAACCACCATCTGCGTCGCGATTCCGGCATGGTCCGTGCCCGGCTGCCAGAGCGCATCGCGGCCCTTCATGCGGTGGTAGCGGATCAGGATGTCCTGGAGCGTGAAGGTGAGGCCGTGGCCCATATGCAGGCTGCCGGTCACATTCGGCGGCGGCATCATGATCGTGTAGGGCGCCGCGTCCGCCTTCACGCCCGCGGCGAAGGCGCCGGCGCGCTCCCAGGCGTCATAGCGCGGCGCTTCCACCGCGTCGGAGCGGTAGGTCTTCTCCAGCATGGGGAATCCGTTCTATCGGAGGGGGAAGGCCCGTCAGCGCCTGCCGGACCGCGACAGGCGTTGAATCTCCTCTTCGACCAGACGCTCGACGATGTCGGGCAGATGCGCGTCCAGCCATTCGCTCAGCATCGGCTTGAGCATGGCGCGGACCATATCCTCAATCGTCTCCCCGCCTTCGCTGACGGGCAGCCGTCGCGCCGCCGTCTCGTCCTGCTCCACCGCTTTGGCGAGGCCGGAAAACGCTTCGGCCGAAGCGGCCGCGGCCACCGTCGAAACCAGTTCTTCCGCCTCCGCGCCGGCGGCGGCATCGTCTTCCGGCGGCAGTTCGTCGACGAGTTCCAGCACGTCGTCGTCGCCGGCTTCCAACTCCGCAGCCCCGCTGCTTCGACTTTCCTCGGTCACAGCCTTGCCGATGGTCGCCATGATTTCCTCCATGGTCCGTTCGTCCTCGCCGCGTCCGCCGCCGCCTGCAGGATCACTCATCTTTGCGGCCTCCGCCGAATATTGCGCCCGCGTCCCAACGGAGGGAACGGACGCGGTCGTAGTTTTCCCGATAGTCGTACAGCGGCACCGGCACCTGCTGGGCCTCCGCCGTCAGCCGGCCCATCGCAGCTGCCAACTGGTAGCTGGCCACCGCCTCCGCCTGCTTGGTGCGCACCACATTCACGCGGGCATCCAGAAGGTCCTGCTCCGCATCCAGCACGTCGAGCAAGGTGCGGGTGCCGACCTCGGCTTCCTGCTGCAGCCCGTCCAGCGCGATCTCCGAGGCCCGGACCTCAGTTTCCAGCGACTCCATCCGGGCCTGCGCGGATGCAAGGTTCTCCCATGCCCGGACCGCCTGTTCGATTGCGACGCGGCGGCGGTCCTCGGTGACGGCGCGCATGCGCGACGCGGTTTCGATGGCCGCGCGCCGGCGGGAGGTGACGCTGCCCGCCTCATAGAGAGGCACGGAAACCGTGGCGGCGACGGTCACGTCGTTGTTGCGGGTCCCGCGCCCACTGGCGTCGGTGGCATGGGAGACGGTCCCGACAAGGTTAACCCTCGGCAGCAATTCGCTCCGGATCGCGTCGGCATCCGCCAGCGCCGCCTTCTCCTCGAAGGAAGCGGCCGTCACATCCGGATGATGCTGCGAGGCAGCCTCGACCGCTTCTTCCTTCGTCGCGGGCAGGCCGGTGAGCGGCGGGGGCGCCTCCAGCCGGCCGGGAAGCTCGCCGACCACGCGCTCATAACCGGCGCGCGACGCTTCCAGCTGGCCTTCGGCGGAGGCCTGCTCGGCGATGGCGCGCGCCAGCCGCGCCTCCGCCTGCGCAACATCGGTGCGCGTCACCTCGCCGACCTCGAACTGGTCCTGCGCCGCCTGGAGGCGCCGGCGCAGCACGGCGACATTGTTGACGGTCAGCTCGACCACCGCCTGGTCGCGGACCACATCCATGAATGTGACGCCGGTGCCGAGGAAGACCGTCTGCTCGATGGACACAAGGCGCGCACGCTGGGCGGAAACCCGGTGCTTGGCCGCCTGCAGCCGGGCCGTACTGCGGTTCCCGTCATAGAGCGGCTGCGTCGCCTCGACCCGCACGCTCGTCGGATTGCGCGACTCGGTGCTTTCGTTGAAGCTGGCGCCTTGCCGCCTTTTGCTCTGGAACTGGCCGTAGCCGACGCTGCCTCTCGCCGTCACCGTCGGCCGCCAACCGGAAAGCGCCTGGGGCACGCCCTCGTCGGCGGCGCGCAGGCGCGCGCGTTCCGCTTCCAGTTGCGGGTTCGCGACATAGGCCTTCGCCATCGCCTCCAGCAGCGTGTCGCCGGCGGCGGCCGCAGGCAGGGCGAGCGCAAACGCCGCCGCTACGGCCGGGAGAGACGCACGTCGGAACCGTCGAGCGTTCAAAACACGAACTCCTGCTTGGGCTCGAAGCCCGCGACATAGGGTGTGCCGGCGTCGAAAACGGTGCGGGCGGAAACCGTGCCGCCCCGCTTCGCGTAGATCGTCGCCCGCCCGAGGCCGGCGTCGGAACGCACGACTGCCGCCAGCCGGCCGCCTTCGGCCAGCTGCTTCAGCAGCGCCTGCGGAACGGATGCGACGGCGCCCTCGATCACGATGACATTGAACGGCGCCTCCTCCGGGCAGCCGGCCTCAAGGGGCCCTTCCACCACAAGGACATTGTCGCTGCCCGACTCCGCCAGCGCCTTGCGGGCGCGGTCCGCGAGGTCCCGGTCGCTCTCCAGGGCCGCGACAGCGCTCGCCATGCGGCCCAGAACGGCGCTTGAGTAGCCGAGCCCCGCGCCGACATCGAGGACATAGTCGTCCGGCCCCGGCTCGGCGCATTGCACCAGGCGCGCAAAGACCATCGGCTCCACCAGAACCCGGCCCCGGAACCGGAGGTCTTCATCCACATAGGCCATCGGCTTCAGCGCTATCGGGGCGAACTCCTCGCGCGCCACGCTGCCCATCGCCTCGAGC
>JAJEAZ010000266.1 GCA_022824105.1 Alphaproteobacteria bacterium | reverse complement strand
GCACGGTCTCGTCGTTCAGGATCTGCCCGTCGCGCACGATGCCGTCCTGGCCGTGGGTGGTGAACGGGTCGAGCGCCACGTCGCACACCACGCCCATCTCCGGCACGGCCGCCTTCACCGCCCGGATCGCCCGGCAGACGACGTTCTCCGGATCGAGCGCGTGCTCGCCGTCATGCGTCTTGAGCGCGGGATCGACATAGGGGAAGAGCGCGACGGCCGGAATGCCGGCGTCCCGCGCTTCCCGGACGCGCTCCACCAGCAGCTCGACCGACCAGCGGCAGACGCCCGGCATGGAAGGCACGGGCTCGGACACGCCCTCGCCGTCCACGACGAAGAGCGGCCAGATGAAATCCTGCGGGCCCAAGCGGCTTTCGGCGACCAGGGCGCGCGTCCACCCGGCGCGGCGGTTGCGCCGGGCGCGCAGCCGCGGATAGGCCCCGAGCGGCCGCCCCGGCGCGGCGTAGCGCGGCAAATCTGTCTCGCGGTCCCTTGGCATGGTCTTCTCCCCCATGCGGCAAGAGCGCCAATACGCCATGCCCGCCGCCGCCGGTCAACGCTGCGAAAGCGCGCGGGCGGCCAGCCGGCGGCTTGACCCCGGCCGGCCGCGCGTTTCATCTTGCCGGTTCCGTCCGGCAAGGGAGGCGCATCATGTCGGGGCTTCGGACCATCCCCGCGCGGAGCGGCAAGGCGGCGTTCGCGCGCAAGGGGCAGAAGGTAAGGGTCGTCAACACGCATGGCGAGCAGGTGGTGGACACCTGGGCCTTCGCGCGCCGCGACCTGCGCGAGTTCATGTCGATGGAGCATACCCGCGCGACCTTGACGAAGATGCGCCCGGAGGTCGGCGACGCGCTTTACAGCAACCGCCGCCGCCCGATCCTGACCCTCGTCGAGGACACCTCCCCCGGCGTCCACGACACGCTGATGGCGGCCTGCGACAATTACCGCTACGGCCTGCTCGGCTGCACGGAATACCACGACAACTGCACGGACAATCTCGCCGCCGCCCTTTACGAGCTCGGCCTGACGCCGCCGGAGACGCCCTCGCCGCTCAACCTGTTCATGAATATCCCGTGGGAAGAAGGCGGCGGCCTCGCCTTTGCCGCGCCGGTGACCAAGCCGGGCGACCATGTGCTGTTCGAGGCCGATCTCGATGTCGTGGTCGTCTTCTCAGCCTGCCCGCAGGACATCCTGCCGATCAACGGCGTGGGACGCGAGCCGACGGAAGCCCATTTCGAGATCCTGGACTGAGCGTTGCAGGGGAGCACGCCGTGATGGAATTTCGGAGTTGCAGCGGCGTATAAGGGACGCCCCAGACGCTCAAGGACGGAACGCTATCGCCAACACAGCGGCGAGCGTTGCAAGGCTGATCGCCAAGTGAATACCAATCACCCATCGTAGCGTCGCAATGTCGGCCTTGGTCGCTGCTTGCAGCGCGTCCAGATCCGCTTTGGTCGCAAGCTCCCCTTGCCCGGCGCGAATCGCCCCGGCGACGGCTTCCGCCGCCTCCCGTTTCAGGCCGGCCTGCTCCATGTCGCGGGCAGCGGACAGCGTGTCGAATGCAGCCGTCATTGCCCTGCCTCCTGTCCGGCTTCCGCGTCCCATGCGCGCCAGCGTTTCATGCGCTCATATTGGGCGGCGATCGAAGATCGCGCAAACTTCTGCGTTATCGACCCGCGCGAAGTCGGTATATGTCCTTGCGCGTCAGATTCTGGGCGCACCTCAATGTCGATGGCGGCGCAGTTTGTATCACCGCCATTTCCAATCATCGGCCCCCTCCATCGGAACAGTTCCGCACTATACGCAATGTGTGTGCTATTTTGCCATACGCCCTCTCCGAAAGGGAGGACGGCGTGTCGGTATTGTCCAGAAACGACCGCGATCCGACGATTAGTCCAATTGCAACATCATCGCCTTGAGATAGGCCGACTCCGGCAGCATCGGATGCACCGGATGGTCGGCGGCGGCCCCGGCGGTGCGCAGCACGCGGCCCGTGCGGCCGGCCTGCCAGAGGCCGCGCGCGACCTCCAGGGCGAAGGCCTCCGCCGTCACATTGTGCGAGCAGGAGGCCGCCATCAGGAAGCCGCCCGGCGCTACCAGCCGAGCGGCGAGGCGGACGAGCTTGCGGTAGCCGCGCAGCCCCGCGCCCAGGTCCTTCCGTGAGCGCACGAAGGCCGGCGGGTCGGCGATGACGAGGCCGAAGCTCTCCGGTTCCGCCGCCTCCAGATAGGCGAAGGCGTCGGCGCGCTCGGTCCGGACAAGCCCGCCGACGCCGTTCAGCCCCGCGGCCCGGGCGGCAAGCTCCAGCGCCTGGCGGGAGCGGTCCACCATCACGACCTCGCGCGCGCCCGCCAGCGCCGCCCTTATGCCGAAGCCGCCGAGATAGGCGTAGAGGTCCAGCACCCGCGCGCCGTCCGCCAGCCCGGCCGCGAAGGCGCGGTTGTCGCGCTGGTCGTAGAACCAGCCGGTCTTCTGGCCGCCGAGCGGGTCGCAGAGGAAGCGACAGCCGCCCTCGACCAGATCGACCGGCCCGGAGACTTCGCCGAAGACGAGCCGGGTCTCCGTCTCCAGCCCCTCCAGGCCGCGCTGGGCGCTGTCATTGCGGAAGACCAGCGCGTCGGGCCGCAGCACCTCCCGCAGCGCCTCGACCAGCGGCGCCTCCAGCCGCGCCATGCCGGCGCTGTTCAACTGCGCCACCGCCACCGCGCCGAACAGATCGACGATGAGGCCGGGCAGCCCGTCCGCTTCAGCGTGGACGGCCCGGCACCAGGGGGCGAGCCCGAGCCGTTGCCGGAGCGCCAGCGCCGCCTTCAGCCGTTCCGCGATCCAACCCGCATCGATCTCCCGGTCCGGGTCCGGGTCGAGGCGGCGCACGGCCGCGAGCGCGCGGGGGTTGAACATCGCCCTGCCCAGCGCCTCGCCGTCGGCGCTTTCCAGCCGCACGAGCGTTCCGGGCTCCAGCGCGCGCGCGTCGGCCGACATCTCGATCTCGTTGGCGTAGGCCCAGGGATGCCCCGCCCGGAGGCGCTTCTGCCGGCCGGGCAGGAGCCGGACGACGGGTCGCGGTTCCATAAGCGGCGAGACTCCCACATCCCCGCTTGCCGGGCCAGACGGTTTGCGGGACTGTTCCGGCGTCATGCTCACCGCCCGCACCGTGCCGGACCTTCGCCGCCTCGTCCGCGCCTGGCGCCGGGCAGGTTCCAGCATCGGCGTCGTGCCCACCATGGGCGCGCTGCATGCGGGTCATCTCAGCCTCGCCGCCGCGAGCCGCAAGCGCGCCGACCGCACCATCGTCACCCTGTTCGTCAACCCAAAGCAGTTCAACGACCCGGCCGACCTCGACCGCTACCCGCGCACCGAGGAGAGCGACCGCGAGACGCTCGCGCCCTACGGCATCGATCTGCTGTTCGCACCGCCGCCCGAGGTCATGTACCCGGCGGGCTTCGCGACCAACATCTCCGTCTCCGGCGTTACCGAGGGCCTTTGCGGGGCGGACCGGCCGGGGCATTTCGACGGCGTGGCGACGGTCGTCTCCAAGCTGCTGATCCAGACCGGCGCGGACTTCGCCTTCTTCGGCGAGAAGGACTACCAGCAGCTCGCCGCGATCCGCCGCATGGCGCGGGACCTCGACCTCCCCGTCGGGATCGTCGGCTGCCCGACCGTGCGCGACCCGGACGGCCTCGCGCTCTCCTCCCGCAACGCCCTGCTCAGCCCGGAGGAACGCGCATGCGCCCCCGCGCTCCACCGCGCGCTCGTCATGGCCGCCGGGCGCTTGCGGAACGGCGAGGACACGGCGTGCCTCGCCGCCGCCGCCGCGGAGATCGCGGCGGCCGGCTTCTCCGCCGTCGATTATGTCGAGCTTCGCGACGCGGAGGACCTGGCGCCCATGCAGCGCCTCGACCGCCCCGCCCGTCTGCTCGCCGCCGCCCGCCTCGGCTCGGCCCGCCTGATCGACAATATCGCGGTGGAGCCTGCCGGCTGCGATTGACAAGGTCGCCACCAGTCGCCACCATAGGAATCATGAGATCGGTCGGGATAAAGGCGCTGAACAGCCGGCTGAGCGAATATGTGCGGCTGGCGGCTTCCGGCGAGACGGTTCTGGTGACCGACCGCGACCGGGTGGTTGCGGAACTCGGCCCGCCGAGGGAAACCCGGAGCCCGGTTCTCGCCGACGCCTTTCTGGCCGACCTGGTGCGCAAGGGCTGGATGACGCCGCCGCTCACCGTCAACAGGGACGGGAAGCCGCCGCCGCGCCCGCCTCCCGTCATGACGCTGGCTGAAATCCTCGACGATCTGGACGCCGCCAGAAGCGACCGGTGATCTACCTCGACACGTCCGTGATACTGGCTTACCTCATGGCGGAGGACCGCAGTCCGCCGGAGTCGCTTTGGCGCGAGACGCTGGCTTCCAGCAGATTGATGGAGGTCGAGACATGGAACCGGCTGCATGCGCACGGGCTTGCCGACTCACGCGGCGAACACGCCCGCACGCTGATCGCACAGGTCTCCATGCTGGAACTCATCCAACCGGTGATTGCGCGGGCGCTGGAGCCCTTCCCCGGCCCTTCTTTCCCGCGCACGCTCGATGCGCTCCATCTGGCGTCGTGCGCCTGGCTTCGCGACAACGGTCGAGCGGTCTCGCTCGCAAGCTACGACCGCCGGATGACCGCCACCGCCCGCGCAATGGATATTCCCGTCTTCGACCTGGACGCCTCGTGACCGCTCCGCAGCGCTTCCCCTCCCCCGCCCTGTCAAGCTAGGCTGGGAGGCTGAGGCGGGTTGGGGGACCCGGAGTTTTCCCGGAGGCAAGAGCAGGGATGAAGATTACCGGTATTCGCACGATGACGGTGGACGTGCCGCTGGAGGAGCCCGTCATCACCGCGATCCACGATATCCGTTCGATCGGCTATGTGCTGGTCTTCGTCGATACCGATGCGGAAGTGACGGGCGAGGGCCACCTCTTCTCGCTGCCGGCGAGATACCTGGCGCCGCTGGAGGCGATGACGACCGTGCTTGGCCAGTCGCTCATCGGCGAGGACGCGCACCGGGTCGAAGGCCTCTGGCACAAGCTCTGGACCGAGGTGAACTTCGTCGGCCACAAGGGCGTGCCGCTGTTCGCGCTCTCGGCGCTCGACATGGCGCTCTGGGATGCGCGCGGCAAGGCGCTCGGCCAGCCGGTCCACCGCCTGCTCGGCTCCTGCCGCGACGCCGTGCCGGCCTATCACAGCGGCGGGCTCTGGCTCTCGCGCTCGCGG
>JAJEAZ010000463.1 GCA_022824105.1 Alphaproteobacteria bacterium | reverse complement strand
GGCGAGATTGCTGTAGGCGAGGTCGCCCGCCAGCCGGTCCTCGGTCATCGCGGCGAGGACGCGGTCGATGCGGTCGTCTTCGGCGTCCCGCGCGCGGCGCAGCTCGTCGAAATCGTCGAACAGCACGGTGTCGAGCGGGGTTCCGCTGTCGGCCTGTCCTTCGAGACGCCCGAGCCAGACGCGGTCGCCGACCAGGATATGGTTGAGCGTGTTGTGGATGGAGCCGAAGAACGCGGCGCGGTCCCGCTTGCGCTCCGCGTCGCCGAGGCCCGCGCAGGCGTCGTAGAGCCGCCCGTTGGCCCAGCGGTTATAGGCGGCCATGGTCTTGAAATGGTCGAGGAACATGGGGGTTCTCCGTTGTTTTCCCGCGGGCATCACGCCGTCAGCGCCAGATAGTCGGCATTGCGCCGGTCGAGGAGGATGCGAACCGCTTCGCCGGTGCGGGCGAGCGGGAAGGCGCGCACCGGGCCGGGCCTGAGCCTGCCGGCGCCGACCAGCTCGAACAGCTCTTCCGAGGCCGCCAGCAGGTCGCCGTCATCGGCGATCCAGACCGCAAGCGTCGGGCGCGCGACGACCAGGGAGCGCGCCTCCAGCCGCTGGAGGGCCAGGGGCGGAGGCGGCCCGGCGACATCGCCGAAGCCGATGACCATGCCCATGGGCGCAAGGCAGTCGAGGCAGCGGGCGAAGGTCTCGCCGCCCACCGCGTCATAGGCGACATCCACGCCCCGGCCCCCGGTCAGGGCGCGGACCTCTGCGGCAAGGCCGTCCGCGCCGCCCGCAACCGTGTGGGCGCACCCGTTCGCCCGTGCGATCCCCGCCTTCTCCCCGCTGCCGACCGCGCCGGTGACCGCCGCGCCGACAGCCGCCGCCCACTGGCAGAGCAGCCGCCCGACGCCGCCGGCCGCGCCCACCGCCAGCACCGTCTCGCCCGGCTGCACGCGGCGCAGCCGGCGCAGCAGGTAGTGGACGGCAAGGCCCCGCCGGATGACGGCCGCGGCGGTCGCGTCGTCGATATCGCCCGGAACCGGGACGAGCCGGCCCGCCGGTACATTGCGAACCGCCCGCCAGGCGCCCGGCAGGTCGGCATAGGCCAGCCGGTCGCCGGGCCGGACGCCTTCGACGCCCGCGCCCACCGCTTCGACCGTGCCGGCCGCCGCCACGCCGGGGACGAAGGCGGCGCCACCCTCCGGCGGTTCCAGGCCGCAGCGGTCGAGGCCCATGGCGGTCTGGCGCAGTTGCACCTCGCCGGGGCCGGGCGGACCGACCGCTTCCTCCTCGACGACCGGTCCCGCGCAGCCGGGCCGGACGCGGATGACCGCCGTCACGCGCTGGCGGGCCGCATATGCTCCGGCACGGTCAGCCCGAACAGCTTCGCCGCGTTCAGGCCGAGGATCTTCGCCCGGTCGGCCTCGTCGAGCCTGCCCATGGTGCGCTCGATGGCCTCGCCGGAATGCGGCCAGGTGCCCTCATGGTGGGGATAGTCGTTCGCCCACATAAAATTGGCGGCGAGGCCCCAGTCCTTCGCGAGCGCCAGCCCGGCCGGGTCTTCCTGGAAGGTGGCGTAGCCATGCGCGCGGTAATAGTCGGACGGCAGGCCCTGGAGCTTCGGGCGCACCCACATATGGTGCTTGCGGTAGGCCTCGTCCATCGCGTCGAGCAGCCAGGGCACCCAGCCGATGCCGGCCTCGATGGTGGCGAAGCGGATCTTCGGGAAGCGCTCCAGCACGCCCGAGGCGCAGAGATTGGCCACCGGCTCGATGGTCGGCGACAGCGAGTGGGTCACATAGTTGATGACCGCCCCGCCATTGCCCCGCGAGGCGCGCGGGTCGCGGCCGGTGCTGACATGGAAGGTGACCGGCATCCCGGTCTCTTCCACCAGCGCCCAGAGCGGGTCGAAATGCGGCAGGTTGTAGTTGACGTGATCGACGTCGTGCCCGCCCCAGATGGGCTTGCAGGGGAGCGTGAGCGCCTTGTAGCCGAGCTTTGCGCAGCGCTCGATCTCGGCGAGCGTGCCGTCGAGGTCGCCGGTCGCGACGGCGGCCACGGGCACCATCTTCTCGGGCCAGGCGCCGAACTGCTCCCACGCCCAGTCATTCCATACGCTGCACTGGGCGTTGGCGAACACCGGGTCCGGCGTCGCCCACATGGCGAGGCCCTTGTTCGGGAAGATGATTTCGGCGTCGATGCCGTCGCTCTCATTGTCGCGGATGCGCCCCTCGGGGTCGGCGCCGGCCTGCGAGCGCACCCAGTCCTCGCCCTCGAAGCTCATGATCCGGATGCGGTCCGGCCGGTAGCCCTCGCAATAGCGCCACTGCACGCCGTTCTCGTCGGTGACGACGCGGGGCGCGCGCTCGCGGTATTTCTGCGGCAGGCGCGTGGCCCAGAGGTCAGGCGGCTCGTTGGCATGGCTGTCGGTCGAGACCATGTAGTATTTCTTCGGGTCGCCGGCGCGCGCCGTGCGCGTCCAGCCTTCGTGGCCCGGCGTTTCCAGCCGCCAGAGGTTCTCGGCATTGATGGCGATATCGTTCATGGGCTCCCGGATGCTCCCTCGGATGGTCGTTCGCGCCGGACGCTACCCGCTCGGCCGGACGCCGTCCATACCGGCCCCGCCCCGGCAAGGGGCAAACCTTTGAACGCGCGGGACAATCCCTGGTGGCGGCCCGAGGCCTACGCCGCCCGCCGGCCGGCCCTGCTCGCCCGCGCGGCCCTGCTCCGGCGGATGCGCGACTGGTTCCACGGGCACGGCTTCGTCGAGGTCGAGACCCCGGCGCTCCAGGTCGCGGCCGGCATGGAGGTGCATGTCGCGCCCTTCGAGACGGCGCTGCAGGAGCCGGACGGGCGGTCCCGCGCGCTCCGCCTGCACTCCTCGCCCGAATTCGCGATGAAGAAGCTGCTGGTGGCCGGCGAGCCGCGCCTCTTCCAGTTCGCCCGCGTCTTCCGCAACAGCGAGCGCTCGGCCACGCACCACCCCGAATTCACCCTGCTGGAATGGTATCGCGCGGGCGCCGGCTGGCGGGACCTCATCCCGGACTGCGAGGCGCTACTGGCGCTGGCGGGCCCGGAACTCCGGTGGAACGGCCGGCGCGTGCCGACGGCCGCGCCCTTCGAGCGGCTTTCCGTGGCGGCGGCCTTCCGGGACCGGCTCGGCCTCGACGTGCTGGCGGCGGACACGGGCCGACTCGCCGCGGCCTGCCGGGCAGAGGGGCTGGAGCCCGGCGGCGCGGACGGCTGGGAGGACCTGTTCTTCCGCCTGTTCCTCAACCGCATAGAGCCGCATCTGGGCCTTGTGCGCCCGACCGTGCTGCATGGCTGGCCGGCGCGCATGGCAGCGCTCGCCCGCATCGACCCCGCCGACCCGCAGACGGCGGAGCGCTTCGAGATCTATGTCGGCGGGCTGGAGCTCGCCAACGCCTTCGGCGAGTTGACCGACGCCGCCGAGCAGCGCCGGCGCTTCGAGGCCGCGGCCCGCGAACGCCGGGCGCTCCACGGCGACGATCTGCCCCTCGACGAGGACTTCCTTTCCGCGCTCGAACACGGCATGCCTGCCTCCGCCGGGATCGCGCTCGGCTTCGACCGGCTGGCGATGCTGGCGGTGGGCGCGGACCGCATTGAGGACGTGCTCTGGGCGCCCGTGGCGGCGGCGGACCCGGAGGCATGAGAGGGAGACGGACGGATGAGCGAAACGGGCATGTTCTTCTGGAACGAGCTGATGACGCCGGATGTGGAAGGCGCCAGGGCGTTCTACGGCAAGGTCTTCGGCTGGGAGGCGAAGACCGCGCCCATGGTG
>JAJEAZ010000521.1 GCA_022824105.1 Alphaproteobacteria bacterium | reverse complement strand
CGGGCGCGGCTTCGTGATGATGCGCGGCCTCGACAGACTGGGGCTCGACCCGCAGGGGCTCCGGGACGTCTATTGGGGCCTCGCCCAGCATATGGGGCGCACCATCTCGCAGAACTCGACCGGCGCGCTGATCGGCGAGGTGTTCGACCGGGGCCTCAGCTATGACGACAACAATGTGCGCGGCCACACCACCAACGCCGAGATCGGCCCGCATTGCGACACGGCCGATGTGGTGGGGCTGCTCTGCGTATATCCGGCGGAGGAGGGCGGCGAGAGCCTGATCGCGTCCTCCGCCGCCATCTACAACGAAATCCTCGCGACCCGGCCGCACCTGGTCGAGGCGCTTGCGGCGGGCTTCCGCATCGACCTCGCGGGGAAGGGGCCGACGGGGGCCGCAGACGAGGTGACGCGGTCCCGCATCCCGGTCTTCTCCTGGTACGAGGGACGGCTCTCCTGCCGGTTCAACCGCAAGCAGATCGAGGACGGGCAGCGCAAGCTGGGGCGCACGCTCTCCGATGACGAACTCGAGGCGGTGGAAACGGTGGAGCGGCTCGCGCTAGACCCGCGCTTCCGCCTCGACATGGACTTCCGGCCCGGCGACATCCAGTGGCTCAACAACCACGCCATCCTGCACGGGCGGGCGGGATACCGGGACAGCACCGACCCGGAACGGCGCCGGCTGCTGCTTCGGCTCTGGATCAACATTCCCGACGGCCGGCCGCTGGCGCCGGCCTTCGCCGACCGGTTGAACACGGGGCCCCGGGGTGGCGTCTATGCAAGGGAAGCGAGGGCATAGGGCGATGGCGCGAATAAGGACCCCGATCTGCGAGCGGCTGGGCATCGAGCATCCGGTGTTTCAGGCCGGCATGGGCTGGGTCGCGCGCGCGGACCTTGCCGCCGCCGTCTCGGAGGCGGGCGGGCTCGGCGTCGTGGGCGCGGGCTCGACCATGGACGGGGAGCAGTTGCGCGCCGAAATCCGGCGGGTGCGGGCGCTGACCGACAGGCCCTTCGGCGTCGATATCCTGTTCGCGACCGTGCGCGCCGAGGGCGAGCGGGTGGCGCGCTACACCGATACGGTGCAGGGCATGGTCGAGGCCGTGCTGGAGGAGCGGGTGCCGGTGCTGGTCTCCGGCCTCGGCAGCCCGGCCGCGGTCGTGCCGGCGGCGCATGAGCGCGGCATTTATGTCATGTCGGTGGTGGGCGCGGTCCGCCATGCCGAGAAGGCGGTCGCGGACGGCGTGGATGCCGTGATCGCGTCGGGCATGGACGGCGGCGGCCATGTCGGGCGCATCGGCACGGCGGCGCTCGTGCCCGCCGTGGTGGATGCGGTGCAAGTGCCGGTGCTGGCGGGCGGCGGGCTCGCCGACGGGCGCGGGCTGGCGGCGGCGCTCGCCTTCGGCGCCCAGGGCGTGTGGATGGGCACGCGCTTCATCGCCACGGCCGAGAGCCGCAGCCACGACAATTACAAGCACCGGATCGCGGAGACGGATGTGGCCGGCACGGTGGTGACGCGCGCCCATAGCGGCAAGCCCTGCCGGCTGATCGACAACGATTTCACGCGCGGCTGGGCCGGCCGCGAAGCCGAGATCAAACCCTTCCCGCTGCAGGCGATGGAGGTCGGCCACCCGGCGTCCGAACGCGGGCGGATCGAGGGCGATGTGGAAGCGGGCGTGCTGCCGGCCGGGCAGAGCTGCGGCATGATCGGCGATGTCGTCCCGGCGGGCGAGGTGGTGCGGCGGGTCGTCGAGGAAGCGGCGCTCGCCATGGAGAGAATGCGGTCTTTCGGAGGGTGATCGAGACCATGCGTATGAAGGACAGATGCGGGATCGTGACTGCGGCGGGCTCCGGCATGGGGCGCGCGGGGGCCATCCGGTTTGCGCAGGAAGGAGCGGCGGTCGCCGTCGTCGATATCGACGCCGAGGCCGTGGCGGCGGTCGCGGCCGAGATCGAGGCGGCGGGCGGCCGCGCGGTCGGGATTCCGGCGGACCTCACGCAGGACGAGGACAGCCGGCGGATCGTGCGCGAGGCGGCGGCTGCGCTCGGCGGCATCGACTTCGTGTGGAACCATGTCGGCCATCCGGGCCCGGCTTCGGTCGAAGGCATCGAGATGAAGGATTTCGACACGGCCGTGACGCTCAACATGCGCACGGTGCTCATCACCACCGACGCGGCGATCCCGGAAATCCGGGCGCGGGGCGGCGGCTCGCTGCTCTACACGGCCTCCACCTCCGGCCTGCAGGGCTCCCAGTTCAGCCCGGTCTATTCGGCGGTGAAGCATGGCGTGGTGGGTTTCGTGAAGGCGCTCGGCAAGCGGCTCGCGAAGGAGAACATCCGCGTGAACGCCATCTGTCCGGGTCCCATCGACACGCCGATGCTCAGGGTCTTCGTGTCGCGGCCCGACCAGCAATCGACGCACGGCCTCGACAAGGAGGAGCTGATCGCGAGGCATGGCGGCGCGCTGCCCATCGGCCGGCCCGGCAGGCCGGAGGAGATCGCCAACGCAGCCCTCTTCCTGCTCTCCGACGAAGCCTCCTTCGTCACGGCCACGACGCTGGCGGTGGACGGCGGCTCGACCGCGTGACGGCCTCCGCCGGGAGCCCGTCGGCCGGACCGCTTCAGCATCCTGCGGCGCTGGCGCTCGCCGGGTGCCTGGCGCTGGCGGTCGCCATAGGCATCGGGCGGTTCGTCTATACGCCGATCCTGCCGTTCATGACGACGGGGCTCGGGCTCGGCAAACCGGAAGCCGGGCTGATCGCCTCGGCCAACTTCCTGGGCTACCTGCTGGGGGCGCTGGCGGCGGCGTGGCGGCCGGTGCCGGGCGATGCGCGGCTCTGGCTGGTCGGCGCGCTTGCGGCGAGTGCGGCGACGACCGGCGCGATGGGGCTGACGGACGAACTCGGCGCGTTCCTCGCGCTGCGATTCGCGAACGGCGCCCTCGCAGCGCTGGTGATGGTGCTGGCCTCCTCGCTGACCATGGACCGGCTGGCCGCCGCCGGCCGAGCGGTCTGGGCGGCGGGCATCTATGCGGGCGTCGGCGTCGGCATCGCGTTGTCGTCGCTGGCGGTACCGCTCGCAGCCCTCGGAGACGGTGATTCGCAAGGGCCCTGGCTCGTCTGCGGCGCGCTTGCGCTCGCGCTGTCGGTTCCCGTCTGGATATTGTTGGGACGACGGGAGCGGGCGAAACCGGCCGAAGCCGCCGCCGCGGCGGGCGCAAGGGCGGAGGGCTTCACGCGCTTCGCCGTCGCCTACGGGCTGTTCGGCTTCGGCTATGTCATCACCGCCACCTTCATCTCCGACATGGTGCGCGCCGAACCGGTGCTGCAGCCGGCGGAAAACCTGGTCTGGTTCTTCGTCGGGCTGGCGGCGGCGCCGTCGGTGGCGCTCTGGGGCTGGGCCGGGCAGCGCTGGGGCAATGAGCGCGCCTTCGCGGCCGCCTGCCTGGTCGAGGCCTTCGGCGTGCTGCTGAGCGTGCTGGGCGGCGGCATCTGGATGGTGCTGACGGCCGCTGCCCTCCTCGGCGGCACCTTCATGGGCCTGACGGCGCTCGGGCTTGTCAATACGCGGCGCCTCTCCATCGGCGACCCGCGCCGCAACCTCGCGCTGATAACGGCGGCCTTCGGCCTCGGCCAGATGATCGGACCTGCGCTTGCGGGCCTCCTGCACGACTGGACGGGCAGCTACCTGGAGCCCTCGCTCATGGCCGCCGCCGTCCTCGCCGCCGCCGCAATGCTGGCCGCGCGGTGAGTGCGGAAGCTCAGGCGAGATATTGTCCGCCGTTGATATGGACCGTCTGGCCGGTGATGCGCCGGGCGGCGGCGGAGGCGAGGAAGACCGCGAGGTCCGCCACATCCGCGGGCAAGGTCAGCCCTTGCAGCGGAATGAGGCCGGCCGCTTCGGCAATCTCGTCCTCGGTCATCCCGTAGCGCGGCTGCGCGGTGTCCGCCAGGCCCGGCGCGATGGCGTTGACGCGGATGCCGTGGGGCGCGAGTTCCAGCGCGGTGGCGCGCGTCAGGCCGACGAGGCCGGCCTTCGAGGCGGCGTAATGCGCCCCGCGCGGAGACGATGTGAACGCCGAGCGCGACGAGATGTTCACGATGGCGCCCTCCCGGCCGGCGGCGGCCATGCGCCGCGCCGCGGCCGAGGAGCAGAGGAACGGCCCCTTCAGGTTCACCCCGAGCAGCGTGTCCCAGTCGGCTGCCGTCATGTCGAGAAAGGCCACGCGCGGGAAGATCGCGGCATTGTTCACGAGAATATCGACGCCGCCGAGACCGTCGGCAGCCGCCATGAGGCGCTCGACCTCCTCGGGCCGCGAAATGTCGGCCTGCACGGCAACCGCTTCCGCGCCGGCCGCCTGCGCCGATGCAGCGACCTCGGCAGCGGCTCCGGCGTCATCCAGATAGTTGACGACGACCGATGCGCCCGCTTCGGCGGCGGCCAGCGCAATGGCGGCCCCGATGCCCTGTTGCGCGCCGGTGACGACGGCAACCCTTCCTGCAAGAACGCTCATCGCCCGTTCCGCCACACGACCGGCCAGAGGTCGCTGTCCAGCGGGCCGCCCGACGGAATGTCCGGATCCC
>JAJEAZ010000135.1 GCA_022824105.1 Alphaproteobacteria bacterium | reverse complement strand
CAAACCCCGGACCCGACACCCGTGGCCAAGCGTGCGCTTCGCCGTCACTACCCGAGGTAGGAGCCGGATGCGTTAGCGCGCACGTCCGGATCTGTGCGGGGGGCGCCGGGAAACCGGCGTCCCTACCGCGACCGCAGGGGTGCTGGAGCGGGCCGCATGGGCCGGACCTTCAGCCGGTGACCAGGATCAGGATGCCGGCGACGACGAGGAGGATGCCGGCGATTTCCAGGCGCGTGCTGCGTTCCTTGAAGATGAAGAGGCCGGCGGCGAAGGTGAACACCAGTTCGATCTGGCCGAGCGCGCGCACATAGGCGACGTTCTGGAGCGTCATGGCCGTGAACCAGCCGATCGACGACACCGCGCCGGCGAGGCCCGCCAGGCTTGCCCAGCGCCAGGACCGCAGCACGGCGCCGAGCTGGCCGGGTTCGCGCCAGGCCATCCACAGCGCCATGCCGATCGTCTGGGCGAGGATGACGAAGGCGAGCGTGAAACCGGCCTGCATCAGGAAGCCCGGCCCCCCGCCGGAATCGGGGTCTGCGAGGGAGAGCGACGCCGCCCGGAAGGCGACCGCGGAGACGCCGAACAACGTGCCGGAGAAGATGCCGATGAGCGCCGTCTTCTCGGTCCAGCCGAGCCAGAGCCTGCGCCAGTCGAGCTCGCTCTTCGCGGTGGAGAGCAGCATGACGCCGATCAGGCTGACGAAGATCGCCACCGCCCCGGCAAGGTCCACGCCGTCGCCGAGGATGACCAGCCCGAACAGCGCCGCCTGCACCGTCTCCGTCTTGGAGTAGGTGGTGCCGACCGCGAAGTCGCGGAAGGAAAACAGCCACACAAGGCAGAAGGTGGCGCCGATCTGCGTGACCCCGCCGACAAGGCCGTAAATGACGAACGCCGCGTTGGGTTCGGGCCACTCCATCCCGGCGCCGTAATGCAGCGCCAGCACATAGACGACCAGGAAGGGAAACCCGTAGCCGAACCGCGAGAAGGTCGCGCCCGTATTCGAGAGCACGCCCTTGAGGTGCTTCTGGACGGCGCTTCGGAGGTTCTGGCAAAAGGCGGCGAAGATCGTGATCGGAATCCAGAGCTCGATCAACTGGCAAGAGCCTCCGTAATCCGGTCGCGCAACATGCCGAGGCGGTCTCCGCCCCAGAACAATTCTTCCCTGAAAAGATAGCTCGGCACGCCGAACACGCCGGCCTCCTCCGCTTCGCGCTGGTTGGCGTCGTGGCGCTGGCGGCCCTCGTCCGCCGCCCATTCGGCGAAGTCCGCGGCCGGCGCGCCCGCTTCCTCCAGCACCGAGGCGATGACGGCCGGGTCCTCGATTTCGAGCTCGCGCTTCCAGAAGCGCTCGAACACGCGGTCGATATAGGGCTCGAACCGACCGTGGTCCTGCGCGCGCAACATGCCGATATGGGCGAGGGAGCTGTCGAAGATCTTCTGCGGGCCGCGCACCGTCAGCCCGACCTGGTTGGCGAGCCGCCTTGCGTCCATGTAGCTGTAGAGCACGCGGCGCCACTGGTGCGGATTGCGGGTCTCCACTGCGCCCAGGAAATCCGGGATCTCCAGCGTATAGGACTTCCAGACCGGGGTGATGCCGAATTCCGCCGCCAGCTTCCGGGTCGGGGCGATGGCGAGATAGGCGTAGGGACTCTTGACGTCGATATAGACGGTGAGTTCAGGGGCTGCGGTCATGGCTCCAAAGGTCCGTCGTCCTTGAATGCGGCGCGGTTTGCGAACAGACTGCCGCGGCTCGCGGGAGGGGACGGAAAATGGCACGCAGCAGGCCGATTGTCGAACCGGAGTACGCGGGGTGAGCGGGCTGCGGGAACGCGCGCCGATGGACCCGGAGATGCGGGCCTTCCTCGACGCCACGACGGATACCGCGACGCAGGAGATGGACCCGCTGGAGACGCCGCTGCCGGAGATGCGCCGGGCGATGGAGGCCGGGCGGATCGGCTATGCCGCGGGCGGGCCGGCCATGCGCGAGGCGGTGGACCGGGCGCTGGAGGGGCCGGGGCGGCAGATTCTCGCGCGCTTCAACATGCCCGAGGCCGACGGGCCGCTGCCGGCCTTCGTGCTGCTGCATGGCGGCGGCTGGACCTGGAACACGATCTATACCGGCGACCGCACGGCGCGCGAATATGCCGCCCGCGCGGGCGCGGTGGTGATCGCGCCGGACTATTCGCTCTCCCCGGAATACAAGTTTCCCCAGGCGCTGAACGAATGCGTGGCGGCGCTCAGGGCCGTGCGCGCCCGCGCCGAGGAATGGGGCATCGACCCGGACCGGATCGCCGTCGGCGGGGATTCGGCCGGCGGCAACCTGGCGCTCGCAGCCGCGCTCGCGCTGCGCGACGAGGGCGAGGACTGGCTTCGCGGCGCGCTGCTGAACTACGGCGTGTTCGACAGCGACTTCACCCGCGAGAGCTACCGGCTCTATGGCGGCGGCGACCTCTATCTCTCGACGCGGCTGATGCGCTTCTTCTGGAGCAACTATGTCCGCACGCCGGACCAGATGACCCATCCGCTGGCCGCGCCTTTGCGCGCGGAGCTTGCCGGACTGCCGCCGCTGCGCATCGCCGCGGCGGAACTGGACGTGCTGGCGGACGAGAGCCTCGCGCTTGCGGAGAAGGCCAAGGGCACCGGGGTCGATACCGAATATGCGCTCTATGAGGGCGTCACCCACGGCTTCCTGCGCGCCGCCGCCTCGGTCGCCCGGGCGGAGCGCGGCCTTGCCGACGGCGCCCTCTGGCTCAAACGCATTCTCGCCTGAAACCGGAGCACCCTGACGATGCCGGACGAACGCCTTTCCTACTACTTCACCATGGCCTCGCCCTGGACCTGGCTCGGCCATGACGAGGCGATGGCGCTTTGCAGCAAGCACGGGGTCGCCGTGGACATCCTGCCCGTGGACCTCGCCGACGTGTTCTCGATCTCGGGCGGGCTGCCGCTGCCCCAGCGCGCGCCGCAGCGCCGGGCCTACCGGCTGGTCGAACTGCAGCGCTGGCGGGCGCGGCGCGGCGCGGAGCTCAACCTGCATCCGAAGCATTTCCCGGCCCCGGCGGACCGGGCCAATTGCATGGCGGTCGCGGCCGTCATGGGCGGCCTCGACGCGGCGGCGCTGGCGCGCGCGCTGATGCGCGGCGTCTGGGCCGAGGACCGCAATATCGGCGACGACGCGGACCTCGCGGCCATCGCCGACGCGGCCGGATTCGACGGGGCGGGGCTGCTGGCGGAAGCCGCCGGCGACGCCGTGCAGGAGCGCTACCGGGCGCAGACCGAGCAGGCCAAGGCCGCGGGCGTGTTCGGCGCGCCCACCTATGTCTGGCGCGGCGAGCCGTTCTGGGGCCAGGACCGGCTCGACTTCCTCGCCCGCGCGCTGGCGGGCGAGACCGAGCCCATCGCGCTGCCCGGGGAGGCGTGAGGCCCCCAATGGCCGGCAAGACCATCGACTACTATTTCTGCATGAACTCTCCCTGGGTCTATCTCAGCCAGCGCCGGCTGGAGGAGATCGCGGCGGGGCAGGGCGCCTCCATCGCCTACCATCCGGTCGATCTCCGGGAGATGATGCTCCGGCTGATCGGCATGGACGACCCGCCGGAGCGCTCCGAACTGCACCGCGCCTACGGCAAGCGCGACATGGAGCGCTGGGCGGCGTTCTACGGCCTGCCGATCTCGGACGAGCCGCGCTACTACCCGGTCTCGCAGCATCTGGCGGCGCGGGTGGTGGTGGCCGCCGACCGTTTCGGCGCGGATGTGGGCCCGCTGGTGCTGGCGCTGCCCCGCGCCGTCTGGGCCGAGGACCGCGACATCGCCGACAAGGCGGTGCTGATCGCGATCTGCGAGGAGTGCGGCATGCCGGGCGACATCCTGCTCCGCGCCGCCGACGACACGGAAACGCTGGAGCGCTTCGGCGCGAATACCGACGAGGCGCTGGCGCGCGGCGTGTTCGGCATTCCGAGCTATGTGGTGGAGGGCGAGATCTTCTGGGGACAGGACCGGCTGGATTTCGTCGAGCGCGCGCTCGCCGCCGCGTGAGGCTCCTTCACGGGGGCGATCTGGGCCATGCCCGCGCCGCCTTCGGCGAGCCGGAGGGCGGCTGGATCGACCTCTCGACCGGCGTCAATCCCTGGCCCTGGCCTGCGCCGCCGCTCTCGTCCGACGCGCTGAGGCGGCTGCCGTCCGAAGAGGGGCTTGCCGCCCTCTCCGCCGCCGCCGCGCGGGCCTTCGGCGCGATGCGCGCGCTGTCGGTGCCGGGCGCGCAGGCGGCGATCCGGCATCTGCCCTTCTGCGCGCCGCCGGGCGATGTCGCCATCGTCTCGCCCACCTACAATGAGCACGCCCCGGCATGGGAGGCGGCGGGCCGCCGGGTGCGCCGGGTCGAGGAGCCGGAACCGGCCGGCGTGCTGGTCGTCACCAATCCGAACAATCCTGACGGCCGGTCATGGCGGCCCGAAGCGCTTCTCGCGGTGGATTGCGGCCTGCTGGTCGTGGACGAGTCCTTCGTCGATCCGACCCCGGAGCTTTCGCTCGGGAGCCATGAGCATGTCGTCGTGCTGCGCTCTTTCGGCAAGTTCTACGGCCTGCCGGGGCTCCGGCTCGGCTTCGCGCTGGGGCCGGCCGAACTGCTGGACAGGCTGGAGGCGTGGCTCGGCCCCTGGCCCGTCTCGGGCCCTGCGCTCGAAATCGGCGCGCGCGCCTATCGCGACGGGGCCTGGACCGCGGAAATGCGCATCCGACTGGGACAGGCTGCCGCGCGGCTGGACGAAGCGCTCGCCGCGCGCGGCTATGAGCTTCTCGGCGGCACGCCGCTCTTCCGCTTCGTCGCCGGCGAGGGCGGCGCGGCGCGCTTCGCCCGCCAGGGCCTCTGGGTGCGCAGCTTCCCGGACATGCCGGACCGCTTCCGCCTTGGCCTGCCCCCGGACGAGGCCGCCTGGGCTCGGCTCGCGCGCCTGTGAGCGACCGAGACGCGAAAACCCCGCCGAACTGCTATTGACCCGGTGTTGCCGCCCCTATACGCAACGCGCGGCGGCGCTGTCGAACGCAAGCGCCGCAGGCTTGAGGAGGCAGCGGACCGGGACCATGACGAAGGGGCGGATTGCATGAGCCGCCAGCGGATCGAACGGCTGCGGGTCCATGTCGTCAATCTCCCGGTCCAGGCGGTTCACTCCCATGGCAGCGGCGATGTAAGGGGCGTCAACAGCGCCATTCTCGAAATCGTGACGAATGGCGGCCTCACCGGCTGGGGCGAGGCGTCGCCCTGGCCCGTCTTCACCGGCACGGTCGAGGCGAATGC
>JAJEAZ010000260.1 GCA_022824105.1 Alphaproteobacteria bacterium | reverse complement strand
CCTGTGTTATTACTATTTCTTCCAGTCGCACCTGGCGGACGTGACGACGCGGTTGTCGGGCATATATTCCGTGTCGTAGGAACAACTGCCGCTGATCCCGGCATACTTGCCGGTACCGCCCATGAATTCGGCGCGGCCCAGACCACCGCCCCCGTCCTGGATGTCGCCGGCTTCCCGCATTGAAATCGTGAACATCCTGTCGCCGTCGGCATCGACGATCAAGCAGGGTGCCTTGAGATCAATACCAGCCTCCGACATGCGCACATAGGTGACGCAGTCCACGTTCGAATTGGCGCCCTCCACGAATGGTGCGCCGCTGCTTTCAAGCACGGTGCTGGTGCCCGTGAGCGTCCCCCCGGTGACCTTTCCGCCAGCATGCTCGATGGTGGTGAAGTTTCGGACAAGACTGTACAGGGCGGTGACGCTGCCGCTTTCTTCCGCCACCGCCGTCCTGGCCGAGAACAGCGGCAACGACACGACAACGGCCAGTGTCGCAACGATGAGTCTGTCAAGGGATCGTGTTTTCATGGGTTTTCCTCTCTGTGCGGAGACAGGCTGACATACTACACATCCGTCCGATGACTGGCCAGCCTCCGGTCAAAATCGGTGGCATCCATGGTCCGGAACAAGTCAAAGGCCAATAGGCAAGACATGCCATCAAGTGGGGAATCCGGAATTCCAGGCATTCGGCGGTTTCACCGACAGCGCCTGCTGCCACGTTCTCTTGCAAGAGATAGCGAAAACAGTAAGTGCAATGGGCTGTTCCTGGGGTATGGATACATGGTCGAGGCCCTCCCGTATCCGACTTTCGACGTGTAGCTGGCCGGCATTACGCGATGCTGACCGGCCGGGAGCCGTGGGCGGAAGCACCAACCGGATCACGGCACGGACACACGAACTGTCTGTGTATAATTTCAATCCCGGAGTCACTGAGCGGTAGCCATGCGGAATTCAGATAACTACCAAATAGATGGGGCTTTACCCGAATGATGGACCAAGACATATCCGGAGACACATCTGACGCTGATTCCATCGAAACCGACGAAGAAGGCAGACTCGCCGGCGATGGTGAACCGATCGCGATCGTGGGCATGGCCTGCCGGTTCCCCGGCGCGAGCGACATCGCCGCATTCTGGCGTTTGCTGGAGTCCGGCGGGAACGCGGTACAGGAAGGCATGCCGGGATCCGGCGTCGGCCGCATCGGCGCCTTGTTCCCCGAAGACACTGGACAGATCGAGGCCTGCCGCTTCGGTGCCTATCTCGACGATCTCGATCAGTTCGACGCGACCTTTTTTCATATTTCGCCAGTCGAGGCGGAATTGCTGGACCCGCAGCAGCGTCTGATTCTGGAGATATGCTGGCGGGCCCTTGAAGACGCGGGCATCGATCCCGAGGGGCTGAAAGACAGCCGTACCGGCGTCTATGCAGGCATCAGCAACAACGACTACCGGGGACTGATCCTGGAGGCCCAGGAGAATGCAGGGCCCGCCGAACCGGCCGCCAGCCTTTATGCGGTCACCGGCACTTCGCTCAACACGGCGATCGGCCGGGTCGCCTATGCGCTGGGCCTGGGCGGGCCGGCAATGGCGGTGGACACCGCCTGCTCCTCATCGCTGGTTGCGACTCACCAGGCGGTCGCGGGCCTGCAACGGGGCGACGCGGACCTTGCGCTTGCGGGAGGGGTGAACATCATTCTTTCCGGCCGGCTTCTGGAATTCCGGGCCAACGCGGGAATGCTGTCCCCGGACGGCCAGTGCAAGACCTTCGATGCTTCGGCCAACGGGTACGTCAGGGGCGAAGGCTGCGGCATCCTGGTCCTGAAGCGGCTCTCCGATGCGGAGGCCGACGGCGATCGCATCTGGGGCGTGATTCGGGGTTCGGCACTGAATCAGGACGGGGCGAGCCAGGGTCTGACGGTCCCGAACGGGGCGGCGCAGGAACGCGTGATCAAGGCGGCCCTCGGGCGGGCGGGAGTCCAGCCGTCGGATATCGACTACCTGGAAGCCCATGGAACCGGGACGGAGGTGGGCGACCCGATCGAGATCGACGCGACGGCGGCGGCCTACGGGCGCGGGCGCAAGGCGGACCGGCCGCTGCTGATCGGCTCGGTCAAGACCAATATCGGCCACCTGGAATCGGCGGCGGGGGCCGCAGGACTGATCAAGACCGTTCTGGCGATGAATCGCGGAACCATTCCGAGGCACTTGCATTTCCACAACCCGAATCCCGAGATGGACTGGGAGCGTTTGCCGTTGCAGGTGACGTCCACCCCGACGCCATGGCCCGCCAATGAAGACCGTCCACCCCTGGCAGGCGTGAGCGGGTTCGGGTGGTCGGGTACGAACGCCCATATCGTGCTGGAGGGATACGTTCCGCCGGACGGCGCCGCGCCGGGCCACGATGGAAACCGTTGGATCGCCGGTGCTCCAAAGCCGATCGCGGTTTCATTGCCAACGCCCGCTTCGACGCCGCCGTCGGAAGACGGGCTTGCTCCGCGCGCCACGCGTCTGCTCCCGCTCTCCGGAAAGTCCGGCGCGGCGTTGCGCGATCTGGCGGGCAGCTATCTCGGATGGCTCGATCAGCAGGACGCGGAGCTTGGGACCGAAGGTGCGGCGTCCGATCCCCTGCTGTCCGACATGGCCTGGTCGGCAGGCATCGGCAGAAGCCACTTCGGCTATCGGGCGGGCGTGACATTCCGGGACGCGGAATCGCTGCGCGAGGGCTTGCGGGCAGTCGCGGAAACGGAGGACATGCCGGCATCGGGGAGGGCGACGACCGTGGCCTTCGTCTTTACCGGACAGGCCAGCCAATGGCCGGGCATGGGTGCGGCGCTTTACGAGAGCGAACCGGTGGTCCGCGCGGTGCTCGACCGGTGCGACGATGTGCTCCGGGAAGAACGTGATGCCTCGCTGCTCGACGTGATGTTCGGGCGGCCCGGGGCCGCGGGAGATCTGGACGATCCGCAGTGGAAGCAACCGGCGATCTATGCGCTCGAATGCGCCCTCACTGCGCTGTGGTCGAGCCTCGGTATCCAGCCGGACGTGGTGCTCGGACACAGCCTGGGCGAGATCGCGGCTGCGCACACCGCGGGCGTGTTCAGCCTGGAGGACGGTTTGCGCCTCGCCGCGGTACGCGGCACGCTGGTCGGCGCCTTGCCCGGCGAGGGTGCGATGGCGGCGGTATTCGCGCCGCCCGACCGGGTCGCGGAGGCGCTGGACCGGCACAATGAGGCTTCCCAGGGCATCGGTCTTTGCATCGCCGCCGACAACGGGGCGCATCAGGCCATCAGCGGTCCCGCAACAGAGGTTGCAGCTCTGCTTGAGCGTCTGGAGGCGGAAGGGATTCGGGTCGCACGGCTGCGCAGGAGTCCCGCCTACCACAGCGCCATGATCGAGCCGATGCTGGATGACCTGGAGGCGGCCCTCTCGCAGCTTCCCCTGACATCGCCGTCGCTCCCCTTCGTCAGCAATCTCACCGGGCGCACGGTCGGTGCGGACGAGGCCCTGGACGCGGCGTACTGGCGACGGCAGATGCGCGCGCCGGTGGCGTTCCGGGCTTGCGTCGAGACCCTGGCGGAGCTGGGCGTGGACGCGGTCGTGGAGATCGGTCCGCACGCGGTGCTCGGGCCGATGGTCTCCCTGGCGTGGCCGGCCGGGACCGCCGAGCCGGCGGTCGTGTCGAGTCTCCTGCGGCCGTCAAGAGACGAGGAGCCGCCGGCGCCCGGTTCCGGGGGCGGTTTCGTGGAGGCCGTCGCCGGGGCCTACGCGGCCGGGGTGTCCGTTCGCTTCGACGGACTCTTCGCCGGCGAGACGCGGCGCCGGATCGCGTTGCCGGGCTATCCTTTCCAGCGCGAGCGCTACTGGGTCGGAGCGTCCAGGCGGCGACGGCAGGGTGTCGGGCACCCGTTGCTGGGCGCGCGGCATGAATCCGCGAGCGGTGAGATCGCATTCGACACGGAAATCTTTCCCTCCGACCCGGCGTGGCTTAGCGACCATCGGGTGTTCGGCCGGCTGATCGCGCCGGGCGCGCTGTATGGCGCCATGGCCGCATCGGCCGCCTTTGCCGAGGGAGTTGAAGGAGCGACCGTCGAGGACTTTCAGATGCAGACCGCCCTGGTCTTCCCCAATGACGACACGGATGAGGAATCCGCCGCCCCGGGCAGGCGAATACAGGTTCTGGTCAACGATGCCGAAGACAGTGAATCCCGCCGGGTCCGCGTCCTCAGCAGGAGCGAGGATGAAGACGGCTGGACGCTCCACGCGGAAGGCCGGATCCCGACAGGCGACTCCCGCCCGGCGCTGCAGGCATCGCCGCTCGATATCGAGGGGCTGAAAGCGGGACTCTCCCCGGTCGATCTCGCGGCCTACTACCGCGCCAAGGCTTCCGTCGGGATCGATCTCGGCCCGTCCTTCCGCACGGTGAATGCGCTTTGGTCCGGCCCAGGCGAGGCAGTTGCCGAGGTGGCTCTTCCCGCGGGCATGGAAGGCAGCTTGCCCGACATCCATCCGCTCGTGCTCGACGGCTGCTTCCAGGTCTTCGGCGCGGCGCGCAATCCCGACGGCGGCGAAGAAGGGATCACCTATCTCCCGTTCGCGTGGGAGCGGTTACGGCTTGCGGGCCGTTTGCCGGAACGATTGATCTGTCACCTGCGATTGCGGGAAGGTCCGGACAACGCGGCGGTGGATACGGAGCGCGGAGGTCTCCCCGAGGTTTGGGCTGCGGATCTGGTCCTTTATGATCCAGAAGGGTTGCCCGTCGCCGAACTGTCCGGCTTCACGGTGAAGCGGGCCACGCGGGCGGCATTGCTTTCCGCCGCGGAAGGAATCGACGAGCTGCTTTACGAAATCGTATGGCGTGACCGTGCCTTGCCGCCGGGCATGGTGCCGGCCCACTTTCTCCCGAATCCGTCGGACACGGCGTCCCGCTCGCAGCCTTTCTCCCGGTACCTGGCTCATGAGGAAGTCGAGGTTCAGGACGAAGTCGAGCTTCAGGGGGTCATGGAGCGGGCGTCGTGGTCCTATGCGCTCGGGGCCCTGGAAACGCTGGGATGGGAGCGCAAGGCCGGCTCGCCCGTGGATCCGGAAGCGTTGCGCGAACGCCTTGAGGTTCTGCCCGAGCATGCGCATCTGTTCCGACGGATACTCGAGATCCTGGCCCGTTCAGGCGTGTTGCAGACAAAAGACGGTGACTTCATGGTGGCGATCGGCGCCGACGGTCCGTTGCCGGATGATATGCCGCGCGATCGCGAGGCGTTTCTGGACGAGACGATCGAACGCTTCCCGCACGCCACGAACGAAGTTGGGCTGTTTCGGCGGTGTGCGGGCGCCTTGCCCGCCGTGCTTCGCGGCGAAGAGGATCCGCTGTCGCTGCTGTTCGGCGATACTGAGCCCCAGGCCGGCTCACTCTATCGGCGGGCGCCGGTCTGGCGGGCGGCGAACCGAATGCTGGGCGAGGTGTTCCGGACGCTGGTGGAAGAATTGCCGGAGGGGCGGCGGCTGCGTGTGCTGGAGGTCGGCGCCGGCATCGGCTCGGCGACTGAATACATCCTGCCCGAGCTTCCGGCCGGGCGGTTCGACTATACCTACACCGACATATCCGCCGGCTTTTTCGCAGATGCGGAAGCACGCTTCAGCGATTCGGGCGGTCCGATCGACTACCGGGTGCTCGATATCGAGAAGGACCCCATCGACCAGGGCTTCGAGGCCCACGGTTTCGACCTGGTAATCGCGGCCAACGTGCTGCACGCCACGCGCTATCTGGACGAGACGCTTGGTCACTGCCGGATGCTCCTGGCGCCATCGGGGTTGCTGGTGGCGCTGGAAAACCAGCGCGGCAGGGGCTGGATGGATCTGATTTTCGGCCAGTTGGACGGATGGTGGCGCTTCGCCGACCGTTACCGCACAGGCCACGCCCTCGCCGGACCCGATGTGTGGCGCCAGGCGCTCGCCGACACGGGGTTCGCCGAATCCGAAGTGGTCGGCATCGACAGTTCGGAAATTTCCGGCTTGCCGGATCGTGGCGTGATCGTGGCGCAGGGGCCGGCTGAAATCTCCCTGCCGGAGGGCGTCTGGGTGCTGGCGGCCGACCGGGGCGGTACGGCGGCGGCGCTGGCGGAGCAACTGGTGGCGCAGAACCAGCGGGTGGTCTTGGCAGGCGACAACCCGGAGGGATCAGGCGCGGCGGGGGAGACCGATGCGGGAATCGTCATGGCAGCGGTCCAGATGGAACGGCGCGAGTCCTGGCGGGCGCTTATGGAAGGCCTGCCTGCGGATGTGCCGCTTGCCGGCGTCGTGCATCTCGCCGCGCAGGACGGCCGTGGGGCCGACGCGACGACAGCGGAAATAGCGGCGGATACAAGGCGGGCGACGGCTAGCGCACTCGCACTCGTGCAGGGTATCACGGATGCGGACGCCGTACCTGAGAAGGGCGTGTGGTTCGTCACCCGCGGGGCGCAGGTGCTGGAACGCGAGCGGATCGGGCAACTGGCCGGCGCCACCCTTTGGGGCCTGGGCAGGGTAGTGGTGCGGGAGGCCCCTCAGCTGCAATTGCGGATGCTGGATCTGGACCCCGAGGCTCCGGAGCCCGAGGCCGTTCTCCCGGAGGAATTGCTGTTCGCGGATTCCGAGGACCACATTGCGTATCGCCAGGGGCGCCGCCAGTCGGCCCGGCTTGTCCGGGCGGCAGCCGGCGCGGATCGTCTCGCCCTGCCGGAAGAGACGGACTGGCTGTTGGCGCCCGATGAAGGCGGGGCGATCGAATCCCTTCAGGTGCAGCGGATAACGGCACGCAGCCTGGAACCGAAGGAGGTGCGCGTTGCGGTCGAAACCTGCGGGCTCAATTTCCTCGACATGCTGCGGGCGATGGGTCTCGTCGAGGAAGGGCTGCTCGGGGAGGAATTTTGCGGCCGGATTATCGAAACCGGTTCCGACGTAACCGGCGTATCGGCAGGCGATCGCGTAGCTGGCTTCGCATTCGGCACGTTCGGACCGGAGGTGGTGACACGCGAAGAGTTGGTGGCGATCGCGCCGCCGGGCGTGTCGGCAACCGCACTCGCCACGATTCCTTCGGTGTTCGTGACATGCGTGCTGTCCTACGAACTGGCCGGGCTGAAGGCCAAGGACCGGGTCCTGGTCCATGCCGGCGCGGGCGGCGTGGGACTGGCGGCGATCCAGCTGGCCCAGGCGGCGGGCGCGGAAGTGTTCGCCACGGCGAGCGCCCCCAAGCAGGCCTTCCTGCGCGCGCTCGGCGTGGAGCATGTGTTCGACAGCCGCTCCACCAGGTTCGGTCGGGAAATCCTCGACGCAACGGACGGCGCCGGGATCGACGTGGTGCTGAACAGCCTGACGGGCGAAGGCTTCATCGAGGCGAGTCTCTCCTGTCTCGCAAAGGGCGGCCGCTTCGTGGAGCTCGCCAGGCGAGACATCCTGAGCCAGGACGAGATGGCGGCGCTTCGGCCCGATGTCGCCTATTCGATCCTCGATCTCTACCACATGAAGGTAGAGGATCCGGCGCGACCGGGCGCAGCCCTGAAAGGGGTCCTGGATCGGATTGCAGCCGGTGAGCTTGCGCCAATCATGCACACCAGGTGGCCCATTGCGGAGACGAGCGCCGCGATGGGCTACATGCGCGCCGCGCGGCACATCGGCAAGATTGTCCTGGCAATGTCTCCGTTCGAGACGGGCCGGCTGCGGGAGGACCGCACCTATCTGGTGACAGGCGGCCTGGGCGGCATCGGCAGCGCCCTTGCCCAATGGCTTGCCGAGTACGGCGCCGGAACAATCGTGCTGAACGGCCGCAGGCCGCCGGACGAGGCGGCAGAAAAGGTAATCGAGGCGCTGCGCGCCCGGGGGTTCAGGATCGAGGTCGAGTTGGCCGACGTGACGGACACGGATGCGCTCGATGCCATGATGATGCGGATTGACGAAGCCCTGCCGCCGCTCGCCGGCGTGATCCACAGCGTCGGCGTGCTGTCGGACGCCACCCTTGGAAACCAGAACTGGGAGAGCTTCGAGACGGTCCTGTGGCCGAAGATGCTGGGCGCCTGGCACCTGCACCGGGCGACGGCGGGCCGGGATCTGGACCTGTTCGTCCTGTTCTCGAGCGTCGCGGGAATACTGGGCAATCCGGGCCAGGCCAACCATGCGGCGGCCAACACCTTCCTCGACCAGGTCGCCGCCCACCGGCGTGCGCTGGGGCTTCCGGGGTAGGCCATCGCCTGGGGTGCATGGTCGGAACTGGGCGAGGCGGAAGAGCAACGGGAACGGATCGCCGGGCGGCGGGAGGCATCCGGCACCGGCTGGTTCACCCCGGAGCAGGGCTTCAAGGTATTCGAGCGCCTGCTGCGGCAGGATGTGTCGAACGCGGTGGTGGCTGCGGTGGATTGGCCGGTATTCGGAGACTCCCTGGCAGACAAGCCGTCCATCCTGGAGGATCTGCTCACCGTGGCCGCGGACGATGGCGACGATTCATCATCATCGGAAGACCTGCTGGCCCAGCTCTCTGCGACACCGCCAGCGGGACGTGAGAATCTTCTGATGTCCTTCCTGCAGCGGGAAGTACAGGCGGTGCTGCGGTTGCCTTCGACGCCGGACGCCTCGGTGGGATTCTTCGAGCTGGGAATGGACTCCCTGATGGCGGTCGAGCTGCGAAATCGCCTCAACCGTGCCTTTTCCGACAGCTATGTGGCCCCGAATACGCTCGTATTCGACTTCCCGACCATCTCCGATCTCGCTCGCCACCTGGTGGATGTGCTCGGCGGGGCCGAATTGGAATCCGCTCCCCGGGCCGAGCCCGAACCGGTCCCAAGACCGCCGGCACGGAGCGGAGACGATGGCGTGGCGATCATCGGAATGGCGTGCCGGTTTCCCGGCGCTCCGGATATCGACACATTCTGGCGCCAGCTTGAAGCCGGCGACGACGCGGTGACGAACGCTCGGCAGGATAACGGCTCCTGGACCGGCATCGTTGGCGACCCTGATGCCGGGGAGGACGCCTGGAGGCAAGGCGGTTTTATCGACGGAATCGACCGTTTCGACGAACGCTTCTTCGGTTTGACGCCGATCAGCGCCCGCATGATGGATCCGCAACAACGGCTTCTGCTGGAGACGAGTTGGCGGGCGCTTGAGGATGCAGGGATAGATCCGGAAGAACTGAAGGGCAGCCGAACGGGAGTCTATGCAGGCATCTCGGCCAGCGAGTACCGCGATCTGATGATGATGGCGGGGAGCGAAGGTCTCAACTATCTCGGTACGGCAAGCGGCATGGCGGTCGGGGCTGTCGCCTTCAGGTTGGGACTCACAGGGCCGGCGATGCCGGTAATGCTCAACTGCGCGGCGTCGCTGGTCACGGTGCAGCAGGCGGTTGCGGGTTTGCGGCAGGGAGAGGTGGATCTCGCCCTGGTCGGCGGTGTCAACGCGGTCCTCTCCTCTGGGCTGACCAGACAAATGGCGGCGCTGGGGATGCTGTCCTGGCAGGGCCGGTGCAGGACCTTCGATGCGGCGGCGGACGGCTTCGTGAGAGGCGAAGGCTGCGGGATGGTGATCCTGAAGCGGCTTGGCGAGGCGGAGGCCGATGGCGATCGTATCTGGGCGGTGATTCGGGGGGCAGCGGTCAACCAGAACGGGGTGAGCGCGGGCCCGACGGTGCCGAACGGACCCGCGCAGGAGCGGGTGATCGACGAGGCGCTGTCCCAGGCAGGCGTTCCGCCCTCCGACATCGACTACCTGGAGGCGCACGGGACGGGATCGGAGCTGGGCGACCCGATCGAGGTGCGGGCTGCGGCGACGGTTTACGGCAGGGGACGCGAGCAGGACCGCCCGCTGCTGATCGGTTCGGTCAAGACCAATATCGGCCATCTTGAATCGGCGGCGGGGGTTGCGGGACTGATCAAGGTCGTCCTCGCCATGCGCCACGGCGTCATTCCGAAACACCTCCATTTCCAGGACCCGACCCCGCATCTGGACTGGGACAGCCTGCCGGTGCGCGTGGTGTCGGAAAACACGGACTGGCCAAGCCAGCCGGACCGGCCTCTGCGGGCCGGGGTCAGTGCCTTCGGAATATCGGGAACAAATGCGCATGTCGTAGTGGAGGGATACGGCAGCCCGGAAAACCGCCGGACCGGTCCGGATGGCGCGGCACGGCTGGTCTGCGTCCCGCCGATGGATGACGCCGCCGCGCCGCTGCAGACGGACGACGGCCTTGCTGTGCGCGGAAGACGAATTCTGCCGCTTTCCGGCAAGTCCGACGCATCGCTCCGGAAACTGGCAGAGCGGTATCTTGCATGGCTCGACGATGCGCAGTCGGTGCCCTCATCGGAAGGCGCAGCGCCCGATGCGGTGCTGTCCGACATGGCGTGGACCGCCGGTATGGGCCGGAGTCACTTTGACCACCGCGCGGCCGTGGTGTTCGCCGATAGCGAGTCGCTGCGCGGGGACCTGCGGGCGCTCGCGGAAGCCGACAGGATATCTGAACCTACGTCACCGGCGGGAGCAATCGCTTTCGCCTATGCCGGTCACGGAAACCGATGGGTCGGGATGGGTGAGGCGCTGTACGGGAGCGAGCCGGTCGTTCGAATGGTTCTCGACCGTTGTGAGGAGGCGTTTCGCGAAGCATGCGGCGCCTCGCTGCTGGAGGAGATGTTCGGCCGGCCGGACCCGGGCGGAGAGCAGGCCCACCCGCAGTGGGAGCGGTCCGCGACCTACGCGCTCGAATGCGCGCTCACGGCGCTTTGGTCGAGCGTCGGCGTGCAGCCGAGCATCGTACTCGGCCACGGAGTCGGCGCGCTTGCGGCCGCGCAGGCCGCCGGCGTGTTCGGGCTGGAGGATGGCTTGCTCCTGGCGGCAAGCCTGGACGATCCCAGCGCCGAACAGGCCGAAATCACGGTGAATCCGCCGTCCCTGACAATGGTCAGCGGCGTGTCGGGCCGCGTGCTTGAGACCGCCGAGCTGCGGGACGGAACGCAATGGCGCCAGCTCGCAGCGACCGGAACGGAAGTCTCCGACGACTGTGTCGGGACGCTGGCGGCGACAGGTGCCGATGTAATTGTCGAGATCGGTCCGGACGCCGTATCGGGGACCGGGATTGAAGCCGCGGAAATGGGCGGCGGCGAACGCCCGCCGACGGTACTGGCCAGCTTGGGGCGGCCGTCGGGCCGCGGGCTGACCCCGGACTCCAACTCGGGCGACGGCTTCCTGGATGCAGTCGCCGCGGCCTACGAGGCGGGGCTCACATTGTCCTTCAAAGGGCTCTTCGCGGGCGAAACCCGTCGTCGGATTTCGGTGCCGGACTACCCGTTCGAACGTCGACGTCACTGGATCCGGTTCCAGGACCGGGCAACTCCGGTCTGAGGCAGTCCATTCCGGTCAGGAAACCCGCGAACTGGTACGACGAACTCCCGGTGGCGCCTGAAGAAGCGCTGGGGTGATTATTCGACAGCATACTGACCCGCCATTCCACGGGACGGCGGTTGCCGATGTGTTCCATCGTCCGGCGTTTTTTTGAGAACGCTCCTGTTTGGTTGAAATGGGAGAGTATCCAGACCGGGAATGGTCATCCTGAATGTGCTGAGACAGTTTGCATACCCGATACATCTACCGTTCGTTCCGCGACCGCCAGATCATGATCGCGCTGAAGGTTGATCCAGAAACGGCCGCCGTTACCGAACAGCTTGCCGAATCGCACCGCCATCTCGGCGGTAACCGGTTGTTTCCCATTCAGGATTTCGTAGAGCGTCTGCCGCGAGATTCCGAGCGCATCTGCCATCGCCGTCTTGCTCATCGACAGCACCGGCAGGATATCCTCGCGCAGTACTTCACCGGGGTGGACGGGTTGTATGGAATGGTGTCTTTCAATCATCAGTGGTAGTCCTCTATGTCCACATCTTCCGCTCTGTCTTCATCCCATCCGAATGTAACGCGATAGTTTCCAGTCAGGCGGACGGAGAACCGATTTTCCTGTCCCCCTTCAGCGAATGAAAACAGGAACCGGGATAGTTCATTTGTTCGGGCTGTTCAGCGGCCTCCAGTGCTGACATAAGGCGCATTACTACGGCAGCCATGAAACCATCAATCCGCACCGGATCGTGCCCGGGGGTCCCGAGATCGATTACACGATCCCCCATGGCCGCTCACGACTCCCGGGCTGAGCCGGGCGGCTTGTCCGGGATACACCTTCCGATCAAACCTGTCAGTGCGTTCACCCCCGGATGCCGGGGGTCGGTTTTTGGTCCTTCGACTGATGACTGATCAACCTCAGGTGTCATTCATCGCGAGGCACCGGAATCTGGGTGTTCATGGCGAAGACGGAGACCAGCCAATCTGTACGGCTGCTACGACGATAACTGTCATATCGGTTATTTCAACCGGCTCAAATTGGGTCTTGTATAGGATCGAAATTTGACAGAACAGCGGTGATGGCAGAGGAGGAATCCGTTATTACCCCCAAGGTACCCCCGGTTCTGATTATGGCAAGTTCCGTGGATATCAGTGTTAATCCGAGGGTTTACCTAAAGCGAGCCAGGTTTTCATTGCCTCCAGAAGTTCACTGGTTGGATAGTTTTGAATATCCTCTTCAGAGAAGCCATCGCAAGCCAGCAGGAGATAGTTCCATCGCTGAAAATCCTCGTACTCACCAATGACTTTTTCTGCTCCCAGAATATTTGATGCGGAAGGCATATTTGTGGCAAGCCAGTTCCGGACCTCTCTCACAGCGATGTGGTAGTTCCCTTCGTGTGCCACAATGTCGTTTCCTGCCAAGTCGGATATTGCGGCCTGATAAAGATATTGTTTTTCTTCGAGAATCAGTATGATCTTATCGGAATATGGAGCCCCTCCGTAATGGCGGCATCCAAAATCCATGCCAAGTTCGAATGGCATGTTCAATCGGTATATTTCATCAGGCTGGCTGGCCTGGGCTCGACTGAGATCATGAATCGAATAGCGGGAAGTCTGAATCAGTTCACGGATCTTTTCGATCCGTGTTTCACCTGCATTTTTTCGTCCAGATGCTATTCGTGGCTTGAGCCCAAATCGTACAAGGCAATATAGGATTGCTTGCTAAATGGGCTCGTATTCATGATCGAAGGGGCAATTTACAAAGACGCTCCGATCAAAATCAGGGCCTGACAATTTTGTGTTTACCCTTTTCGCTGAAACGTGGCATTTCCAGAAGAATCAAGTTTTCGAATACGGCCGTCACGCCCATGGATGAAAACATCGGTTTTCTGATGCCGAGCGAATTCACGCGCAACACTGATAGCTTCCTTTTGGGTATCGAATCTACGTGTTACTTTTGCAGCGCCAGTCCTGCGGACGGCCCATTTACTGTCTCTGGGAACGACATGTTGTCCTTTTCCGGGCATTTTTTTGATCTGGATAGCGTGAATTACATGTTGAAACATAACATGGACAGATGTGCCGAAATGGTGGTTTTACGCAAATTCCCCCCAGATGTTCCGAAAAAGCCATTGGAAGTTCATGGACAAAATACAACATACCCCATGATCGCTCACTGTTCCCGGGTTGAGCCGTGCGGCTTGACCGGGAAACGCCTTCCGATCAATCCGGGTCGCGCATTCACCCCCGGATGCCGGGAACCGGTTCCTGGTCCTTCACGCGGACACTCAGGATGTCCACTCCACGGTATTGCTGGTGGCGAATCGAGTCCGCGAAGTGGCGCATGAGACGGAGTGACGCTTCCTTCTCGATCAGCGCCTCTTCGACCGGTTCGCCAAGGAGCGCAATCCTGTCCTGGAGGTTTTCCCCCTCTTTCGTTGCAGCGATGAATTCGAGGACCGCCCCGTTGTCTTCCCTGCGTGCACTCACAGTCAGACGTCCGCCTTCCCCGTCATCGTCCTTTCGCTCGAGGAGCGTGAGCAACACCTCTTCGCCGACGGCTTCCAAGCGGGACGCCATGCCGTCGTCCCAGCCGTAGTCGGAAGCGAATTCTCCGAGGAACTCCCTCAGCTTCCCCAGGGATGACAGGTCGAACGCTGCCTCAAAGCGCCTGGGGCGACGTTCCGTGAACTCCATGAAAAGGGTCATGAAGATCGCGATGAATCCGCCGGACGTCATCCCGTTGTTGAACAGGCCGCCGGCAAAAACCGAGAAGAATTCCGGGAAGATCGCGCCGCCCTGAAAGCCGGTACCCACCAGGAAACTGATGCCGACGATCAGGCCCTTGCGGTAGTTGACCTGGTCCTGGACGATCATCTGCGCGCCGACCATGAACAGGATGGCCATCATCACGATGAGATAGGCCGCAAAGACCGGACCGGGAATCCCCAGCACCAGGGCCAGCCCCTTGGGGAAGAATGCCATCGCAAGGAAGAGTGCGCCGGCCGTGATACCGACGTAACGGGACGCGACTCCGGTGAGCCGGGCAAGGGATGCGCCGGTGGAATAGGAGGTGTTCGGCATGGTTCCCGCGAGCCCGGAGAGCACGTTGGACAGTCCATCGGTGGCGACCGCGCCTTGCACCGCGCGAAAATCAACCGCCCGGGCCCTGCGCCAGGACACGCTCTGGCTGGCAACGGCGCTGCTCATCGTCCTCACCGAGCCGATCATCGCCGCCAGCAGGAACCCGGGAAGAAGCGCCCA
>JAJEAZ010000091.1 GCA_022824105.1 Alphaproteobacteria bacterium | reverse complement strand
CCGGGCCGAGCGCCTCATCGTGCTGGGCGGGTTCGCGGTCGCGGCGCTCTGGACCGCGGTTGCGGCGGTCCTCGGCATCGGCGGCATGGAGACGGTCGGCGCGGCATGGCTGGCGGCCGTCCTCTGGACCGTGCCGACCTCTCTTGCGCTGGCGCTCCGGCGCGGCTTCGTCCACCGTGACTGGTCCGCGTTCGGGGATCATGACTTTCCCCGCGACGACGGAGACCTCGACGAGTGGTCGTCGCGCACCGGCCGCTATCAGTATCTTGCCGACATGGAAGACCGGCTGCTGCGCGACGACGACCGTTATCGTTGAGGCTCTCTCACTCGCCATGGCGCCACCGCCGCCGGTCTTCGGGAGACGCCGGCGGAGGTGATTCCTCCCCGCCGGCCCCCGTCGTTTCGTCCGCGGCCCCGTCCGGCGTCTCGTTCTTCGCGGTGCCGAAGAGCTTGCCTGCGAGCCAGCCGCCGATGAAGGGCAGGTTCTCCGTCGCATGCTCCTCGAAGGGCTTCTGCGTCTGTACTGCAACGCCGGCCCGGCCCTCCAACGTTTCGTCCTTCGTGACGCTCTCCCGCGCCTCGCGGGCCGCACCCCTGACGATCATGTCGGTCTTCGTCTCCGCCCGTTCGGAGCGGGCGGCCGCTCCGGTTTCGCCCGGACGCGGCGCACCCGCTGCGCCAGCCTGATCCCGCACACCCACCGCCCAGCCGGCATGGGCCGCCGCGGTCTCGCGACCGTAGGCTTCGCGCAACGGCCCGGCGGCCGCGGCGTATTCGGTGGCGCCTGCGACCGATGCGGGATCGGGGCCCGCCGGCGCGGGGTAGTGTTCGGCAACGAAGGCGTCGGCGTATTCGCGGAGCTGCTCGGCGTCCTCCGCCGTCTGGGGAGAGCCGATACGCATGGCGCCAGCCATTCCGATCGGGCGTCCGTCCATTCCGGGCTGCTCCGACAGCCAGGCGAAGAAGGGTTGGCTCAGATCGCGGCCAACCGCCCGGACGTTCGCGCTCGTCTGCGCTGCCTGCTCCGACCAGCTCTCCGATTCCTGGCGCGCCAGCGACGCCCGCTCCTGGAACGAGCGCATGCGCGTGAGGTTCGCGCTCAGGCTCTCGTCGAGGCTCGCCAGCTCGCTGTCTCCGGTCTGCGTCGACCAGCGCTGCGAGGCTTCCGAGACCTTCGACCAGAGGTCGAGCACCTGGTGGCTTCCGGCATACTCCCGCATGCGGTCCCAGGATTCCTTCTCGATGGTCTGGCCGCGCCAGGACGCCGAGCCGTCGGCGCCGATCTTTGCGATCAGGTTCCAGCTGCCGCCGATCCTCGCCTCGCCCACCAGCGTCGCCATCTGGTTCTTCGAGATGCCCGCCGCCTCCGACATCCGCTCAAGATGCGTGTCCAGCTCCTGCGCCTGGCTGCTCTCGCTTTCCGTAACGCCCCTGGCATGGGCTTCGCCCGTCGAGACGTCGTGGCTGTAGCGCTCGATCAGCGCGGTGGCGTCGGTGACAGCGGCATTGCGCGCCGTGCCTGCCTCGGCCGACCAGTGCCGCGAGAGGGAACGCGAATGGTCGGCGCGCTGCTCGAACCGGGTCGTCAGCGACTCCGAGAGGTGGACAGCGGCGGCGGGGAGGCGGCTGGTGGCGGCGCCGGCATCGGCCACCGCCGTCCCGTCCCCCGTCACCGTCATCGCCGCACCCATGGGCGCATAGCCCGTATAGCGGTCGGTATCGACATGGGCGGAGGTGCGGATCTGGCGCCCCTCCAGGGTGGCGAAGCGGTGGATGTCGTAGCCGGTGTTGGCGAGCGAGAGGTTGCCGGTCGTGCCCTCATGCGCCGCCGAGCTTGCCGCGTCCTGGCCGACCGCCAGCACCGAGGTCGCGAGCACGGTGGCCTTGGAGAGCCCGTAGGCGAGCGCAGCGGCGAGGAAGGGCACCGACATCGACAGGTAGCCCGACATCACGGCGACGTCCGAAGCGACGGCCCGGATGCCCGCCTGCGCCACCAGCGAGATGCCGATATCGCCGCCCGGCATGAGCGCGGTGGCCTGCATGCGCTCGGCCGCCTCGCCAATGGAGATGCGGTGGAGGACGGCGTAGAGCGGGCCCCAGGACTGGAGCCACACCAGCCCGGTGACGTATGAGCGGAATATCGCCGTCCCCGCCGGTGTGAGCATCAGCAGCACCGCCATCGGGAACGCGCCGATATAGAGGCATTCGAACACGATCCTGAGCAGCGGCACCCAGGTCTCGGCCTGCCTGCCGATCGCCCGGTAGGCGGAGACGGTCTGGGCCTCGGCCCGCGCCTCGGTGTAGGCGCGCAGGGCCGCCGCGTTGCCTGCCTCGGCCGCCCATTGCTCGCCGGCGTCGTGGACGGCATTGAGCACCATCTGCTGACGCATGATCTCGCCCGCCGAGCGCGCGGCGCCGATCAGGAAGTCATGCGCGGCGGGCAGGGCCGCCAGCAGCTCGGCGCGGGCCAGCGCGTCGGTGCGCGCACCGGGGAAGATGCGCCTGCCGAAGATGGTGCCGGCGCGCTGGATCTCCGCGGTCCACTGCGCGTTCAGCCGGGCCGCGCCGTCGCGGCAGGTCACCACCTGGCGGTCGACCGTCGTGGCCCCGCCGGCGCCCGCCGCGCCTCTGGTGGCGAACTCGAACATGCGCGCGGGCGAGGCCCCGGCCGACGGCGTGCCCGTCGCCGTCACCAGCCGCCAGAGGTCGGTGGACTCGCGGAGGTCGTCGGCGGTGACGTGGCCGAGCAGCAGCGCGTGGAACACGCACTGGCGGGCGTAGCTCCGGAGGTTGCGCGCGAACACCGCGTCGGTCACTTCGAGCCGCGTCGCCTTCGCCGCGAGCCTGGACCCGAAGATCAGCCCGTGGCGCCGGTAGGCGAGGTCGTTCGGCAGCGCGAACGCCTGTTCGGTGAGGCGCGTGAGCCCGTCGCCCACCTGGCTGGTCACGGACGCGAACAGCGCGAGCCCGATGGGGACGTTCGCGACCACCGCCGGCGCCAGCGCCGGATCGAGCCGGTCGACCACCCGGACGGTCGCCTTCGGCACGATCATCGCGCCCCAGACGGCGACGAACAGCAGCACCCATTTCGCGTTGTCCTTCCACGACCCGCCGAAGGCGGTGCGGAACAGCACCCAGGCGAGCCCGGCGACGCCGGCGAGCTGGGCCAGCAGCACATACGCCCCGCCGCCGGCGATCGCCGCGACCGCGTTCAGCAGGT
>JAJEAZ010000689.1 GCA_022824105.1 Alphaproteobacteria bacterium | reverse complement strand
CAGCCCGAGCGAGCCGCCCAGCACGGTGAAGTCCTCGGCGACCACGCCGGCTATGCGCCCGTCGATCCGCCCGAAGCCGGTGACGACGCCGTCGGCCGGCGTCACCTTGTCCTTCACCGGCGTCACGCGCGTCGGCGCGTGCGTCGCCAGCCCGCCGATCTCGGTGAAGCTGCCCGCATCCATGAGCATCGCGACCCGCTCGCGCGCCAGCCGCTTGCCGGCCCGGCGCTGGCGGGCGACCTTCGCCTCTCCCCCATGCGCCCCGGCCGCAGCCCGGCGGCGCGCAAGTTCTTCCAGCGGGTCGCTCATCCCCCCATTCCTTCAGCGGGCCGTGCAGCAGCGGTCGGGTGCGCGGCGGCGTTTGGAGTCAGACCGCGGCCCTGAGCTTGAGCTTGAGGCCCACCACGTCATAACGGTCGAGACCGGTGATCTCCGCGATCTCGGAGAATGGCAGGCGCGTCTCGTTCAGCAGCACCGTCGCATGCTGCACCGGCTCCAGACGGCGCCGGCTGCGCCACATGAAGCTCTGTGTCGTCCGGCTCGGTCGACGATCGTCCTCGGGGTCCAGCCCCCGGCGCAGCGCATCGTCCCAGGCCGCCTGGAACCGGGCGCGTTCTTCCTCCGCCTGCCGCTCGCTTTCCCGGAACGCATGCGCGCGCGCCGCCGCCCGCGCCCGGCGCATGCGCTCGAACGGCGTTTCCTCGCGAACCGGCTCCGGTTCCGGCTCCCGTCCCCACCTTGCCGCTTCCGAAAGGGACATGCCGTGGCGCTCGGCCAGCCGCCGGGCGGCCGCCAGGGCCGCCTCGCGCTCGCCGTCGTAGGAACTGCCGGCCGCCAGCGCCAGCAGGCTCCTGAACCGCGTCCGTTCCGCCTCTGCAAATCCGGCCGGGATGGCTCTTCTCCCAACACGCGAGGGGCCAAACCTACAATCCCCGCGCGCCGATTGGAAACCGATAATCCGCCAATGTAGCGCCCGGCGAATACCGTTATGCTGGCCCGAGCAGGGAGGGGCGCGGCATGGCGGACGATATTTTCGGCTTCATCGGCCTCGGCAACATGGGCAGGCCGATGGCCCGGCATGCCGCAGCGACCGGGCGGGAGACGGTGGTGCACGACATTGCCGGCACCGCCGACCGCGCGCCGCCCGGCGCAACCGTCGCGCAGTCGAACGGCGAGGTGGCGCGCCGCGCCGGCATCGTCGCGCTGTCCCTGCCGACGGTCGCGGCCAACCGCGAGGTCGTGCTGGAAATTGCGGCTGCCGCGCATTCCGGCCAGATCGTGGTGGATACCTGCACCATCGGCCCCGCCGCCGCCCGCGAGAACGCCCGCATCCTCGCCGAAGCCGGCATCGACTATCTCGACAGCCCGGTGTCGGGCATGAAATTCCGCGCCGAGGAAGGCACGCTCGCCAGCATGGCCTCCGGTTCCGAAAGCGCGCTCGAGCGGGCGCGGGCGATGGTCGGAGCCTGGTCGCGGACGATCTTCCATGTCGGGCTGGAGCCGGGACTCGGCCAGACGATGAAGCTCGTCAACAACGCCCTCAACATCTCCGGGCTCGTCGCCTCCTCGGAGGCGGTCGCCTACGGCGAGCGCGCCGGTCTCGAAATCGCGACCATGCTGGAGGTCATCAATGCCAGCACCGGGCAGAACTTCACGACCCTGCACGCCTTCCCGAAGCATGTCGCGACGGGAGAATTCGACGGCTCCGGAGCGGAGGCCCATGTCGTAAAGAAGGACCTCGGGCTGTTTGTCGAGACCGCCGGCGCGGACGGCGCGCCATGCCCGACGATCTTCCGCGCCTACGACACCGTGGCCGCCTTCGCGGATTCCGATCCGGGCCAGGACATGATCCGGATCTACCCCTTCGTGCGCGACGGAGCGTCCTGACCCATGCACATTTTTGTGCCGCCGGCCGGTCCCGTTTGCGGGTAAGGTCCGGTATTCTCCCGTTCCGGCCGGTCCGCAATGCTCAACGACCCCGTCAAGCGCAATGTGCTGCTGCTTGCCGTCTGCCAGGCGCTCTACATCTCCGCCACGACGCTGATGATCGTGACGGCGCCGCTGGTCGGCAGGATGCTGGCGGACGATGCCGGGTGGGCGACCGCGCCGCTCTTCTTCCATCATGCCGGCGTGATGAGCGCCTCGATTCCGGCCTCGCTGCTGATGCGCCGGATCGGGCGCCGCGCGGGGTTCATGCTCGGCACGGTGATCGGATGCGTGGGAGCGCTGATCGCCGTCCAGGCGATTTACGACATGAGCTATTGGGGCTTCTGCCTCGGCGTGGCCATAATCGGCTGGTTCAACGGTTTCGCGATCTTCTACCGGTTCGCCGCCGCCGATATCGCAACGCCCGAGTTCCGGCCCAAGGCGATTTCGCTGGTGCTGGCCGGCGGGCTGCTGGCGGCCGTCATCGGCCCGGAGCTGGCGAAGCACACGCTCGACTGGCTGGCGCCGGTCTTCTACGCCGGCAGCTACCTCTCGCTGGTCGGGCTCTACCTCCTCTCCTTCTGCCTTCTCGCCTTCGTGCAAATCCCGAGGATGAGCGCGGAAGACCGCCGCGACACGGGCCGCCCCCTGCTGGAAATCCTGCGCCAGCCCGCCTGCATCGTCGCCATCCTGGCGTCGGCGGCCGCCTATTCCACCATGTCGCTGGTGATGAGCCCGACGCCGCTGGCGATGGAAGCCTGCGGCTTCGACACGGACGACACCTTCACCGTCATGCAGGCGCATGTCGTCGGCATGTATCTGCCCGCCTTCTTCACCGGCCATCTGGTGTCCCGTTTCGGGGCGCGGCCGATCATCCTGGCGGGCATTGCGCTGATCGCCGTCTGCGCCGCCGTCAACCTGTCCGGCATCACGCTCATTCATTTCGCCGTCGCGCTGTTCCTCAACGGCGTCGGCTGGAATTTCATGTTCGTCGGCGGCTCCTCGCTGCTGACCGAAGTGCACACGCCCGCCGAGCGCGCCAAGGTGCAGGGGGTCCACGATTTCGTCGTCTTTGGCTCGATCGCCGTCTCGGCGCTGTTCTCCGGCCGCATACTGGAGGACCTTGGCTGGGACTGGATCAATATCGGTATCCTGCCGATGATCGCGGTCTCGCTCCTCGCAACCCTGATACTCGCCGGTTCCCGCCGGCGGCAGGCGGTCTGAGCGCCCGGTAGGGGGTGAGTGTGATGCGGCCCCTCCATACAGCGCGGACTCCGTGCCGGGATTGTCAGAACGCGACGCGCAGTCCGAGGCGGGCGGTATAGGAGGTGTCGCCGGAACCCAGACCGCCCGCCTCGACCGAGCCGCCGATCGTGTAGTTGCCGATGCGGTATGCGCCGCCGAATCCGGCGCCGAAACCGGTCCGCCCGGCTTTCGACTTCAGCATCGTGCCCGACACATCGACCGCCGAACCGCCGCTGAGAACCCGCTCCGCGTCCAGCGAGCCGCGCAGCACGAGCCGGTCCACGCCGTCCGACGGCAGCAGCCCGATCTCGACGGCCACGCCGCCGCCGGCAACGAGCCGGTCGGTGTCCCCGATCGAGACCCGCGAGAACAGCCCGTCGTCGAACTTGTCAAGGGACATGCCGGAACGGCGCAGCACGCCCCGCGCGGTCAGCCTTGTCCTGACGCCCGCCAGGTCCAGGTCGAAGCGCCGGCCGCCCTCAAAATCGAGGGAATGGGCCAGGGCGCCCACGCCGCTCCTGAGGCCGCCCCGCGCCGCCGAGAAGAGATCCGCGCTGTAGCGGGTCAGCGAGAGCTGGCCCTTGCTGTACCAGTCGTCTTCTCCTTCCCAGGCCAGGCCGGCGATCAGCCCGCGGCCTTCGGCCTCGATCCGGCCGCCGCCGGTCGGCGCCGAGACCTTCGCCGAGCCCGAGACCATCCGCACCCCGGCCCAGCCGGTCAGTCCATCATCGACGGGGAAGTCCACGCCGGTCTCCAGGCTGTAGCGGTCGTGGCTGTAGCGCGCGCCCACCGTGGCGCGTCTTGTCCGGTAGGAGCCCCGGCCGACCGCGATGCGCGCCCATGCGGGCGTACCCGGCGAGCGCAGCCGGCCCTCACCGCCGATGCCGACCGGCTCGTCCAGCCGTAGCAGAACCCCCGGCAGCGCCTCGTATACCGCCGCCCGCGGCGCGAATTCCCGGATGAGCGTCAGCGTCGAGAGAGCTGTTTCCGGCGCCCTCACCTCCCACGCCCCGTTCGGAACCCACACGTCCACCGCGCCGCCCGCCGCGCTGTCGAACAACAGCACATTGTTGACCGTCAGGGCGGCGGTTCCGTCGTCGTTCGCGATCCGCCCGTCCAGAACCTCCTCCGGCACACGTCCGTTGAGCGCCACGTCGAGATGAAGGTGGGGGGTCTCCGTCGTACTGGTCGGATCGGCGCGGGTAACCCAGATCGCGATGCCGGAGGCAGCGCCGACGCCCCCGTGCGGGCCGATAATCACCCGGCCGCCGCCTTCGAGCCGGATGCCCACGGAGGTGCCCGATCCGCCCCATACTTCGCTGTTGACGCTCACGGTCTGCCTGCGGTTGCCCGCCGCGTCCAGCCCTCCGCCCCGGACCAGGATACCGTGCGAAACCGCGCCGGTCGCGCGGACGGCGGCGTTCCGGATATGGACGGCGATGCCGCCGCCGGCCTCATTCCGGGCGTATATGCCGTGGCCGCCGGTGCCCGAGGCCGTGACGGTGCTGTCCCGCACGTCGATGACGATGTCGCCTGAAAGGGCGACATTGGTGAGTTTATCCTGGAACGCGTAAATGCCGTGGCCCCGGGCCCTGAGGGTGCTGCCCCGTAAGTCGATATTGATATTCCCGGTCCCGCGGCTGCGCAGGGCATAGATGCCGCGGCTTTGATCGGACGCGATGATGCTGTCCGTGACATCGATGTCGATGCCCCCGGCGCCCTGATGCCGGGCGTATATGCCGTGGCCGCCGGTGCCCGAGGCCGTGACGGTGCTGTCCCGCACGTCGATGCCAATGTCGCCTGAAAGGGCGACATTGGTGAGTTTATCCTGGAACGCGTAAATGCCGTAGCCTCGGGACCTGAGGGTGCTGCCCCGTAAGTCGATATCGATATTCCCGGTCCCGCGGCTGCGCAGGGCATAGATGCCGCGGCTTTGATCGGACGTGATGGCGCTGTCCGTAACATCGATGCCGATGTCCCCGGCGCCTTGGTGCCGGGCGTATATGCCGCGGGCGCTGCCGCCCGAGGCCGTGACGCTGCTGTCCCGCACGTCGATGCTGATTGTGCCTGAAATGTCAGCCGAGGTTCTATCCAGAAACGCGTAAATGCCGTTGCCCAGGGCCCTGAGGGTGCTGCCGCGCAGGAGGTCGATGTCGATATCGCCAGACGCCCCGTAACGCAGGGCGTAGATGCCAACGCCGTCCTCGGACTCGACCCTGCTGTCCTCGACATGGATTTCGATGGCCTTTGTGCCCGTGTGATAACCGTATATGGCGACGGCGGCGTCGCCCGAGGTCTTGACCGTACTGCCGCCCGAGACCCGGATGCCGAGCCTGCCATCCCCCTCATGCGTGCCGACGATGCCATACGACGTGTCGCCGTCCTCCCTGTCGCCCGTGGTCGTGATCGAGGCGCCCTTGATCCGCACGTCCAAGTCGCCGGTTCCCAGATGTCCGGCGTCGATGCCGGCTGCTCCGTCGCCCGAGGTTGCGATCGAGCCGCCGTCGATCCGGATTCGGAGCGCGCCGGCGTCTGTGCCCCGGAGTCCCTCGAGGCCGGTGGCGCGCACGCCAGAGGTCGTTACCCTGGTGTTCCGAAGACGGATGTCGACATCGCCGGCGCCCTTGCTCTGACCGGCAACGCCGTGAGCCCCGTCTTGCAAGGTCGTGACCGAACTGTCCCGGAGGTCAATCACGACATTGGCGCGGCCAATGGCCTCGACGCCGAGGCCCCTGACGGTGATGGTGCTGTCCCGGACATCAATGCCGATATCGCCGGCGCCGTCATTGAGGGCAGAGATACCGGGCGCCGTATCGCCCGTGGCCGTGATCGAGCCGCAATTGAACGTCAGGTCGATATCGCCGGTGCCGCCCGTTCCGCCGCTGGTTTTTGTCTTCCGGAGGCGGACGCCGGCGCCGGCTGCCTGATTGTCCGTCGTCGAAATGGTCTTGCTTTCGAGTTCGACCTCGATGGCGTTGGAATTTTCCTGCTCAGTGCGATCCACCCGCGCCTGGGCTGCGGGCGCGCTGCTGCAGGCCGCGGCTTGCTGGGCCAGCGCCGGTGCGCCGAATCCGGAAATCGCGGCCGCCAGCGCGAGAACCGCCGGCACGGCCAGCGCCGCCGCCGCGCCGAAAGCGCGCGCAGGACGGGACCGGAAGCGGGAAACAGGCGGGCAGAGCCGGCGCCCGCCGGAACGCCTACTTAACTCGTCGGGCTGTCGGGCTGTCGGGCTGTCGGGCTGTCGGGCTGTCGGGCTGTCGGGCTGTCGGGCTGTCGGGCTGTCGGGCTGTCGGGCTGTCGGGCTGTCGGGCTGTCCCTCTTTCACGCTAGCACGAATCGGAAGGACGGTCGCCAAAGGCGCGCGCGCCGCGCGGTTCGCTTCAAAGGTCCGGAACATCGTCCCCCCTCCCGGTCGCCATATTCGTTCACAAGGCGGTTCTGCAGATGAACACAATACCAAAATGGGGGATATACCACCAAAAAAGGGGGTTATGCCGGGAGCGCAATGCAGAATCCGTGTCCCGGGGGTGCTCCGCCGTGCTCCCCTCCCGCCCGGCGCGGGGCCGGGAAGGGCCTCCCGGCATGGACGGGCCTTTGCCGGGCTTCGCCCGGAAGCGGGAGGTTCCCCCCGGCTGGTGGTATGGGTTCCGATCAATTGCCGCCGGTATTATCCGGTGGTTTCATTTTTTGTTCCCGACCGGGCTTGACATTTGGCGGTATGGTGTAGAATGAAAGTAGAGAGAGGCGGCTTCCGGGGCCGCCTTTCGGCTTTTCTGCAGAAAGCGACGGCCGGGGCCGAAAAAAATACGATGCTGGACGAGTCGGCTGTCGGATACTTCGGTGTCGGGGTCACTCGAAACCGAGGAGGTTCCGACATGTCCAGAAAATCCGAGCGGATCGGGAAGTTTGCAGCGTCGGTCGGCCAGGAGCCG
>JAJEAZ010000688.1 GCA_022824105.1 Alphaproteobacteria bacterium | reverse complement strand
CGGCGAACTGGTGGCCAACGCGCCGCATATTCCGGTGCATCTGGGATCGATGTCGGAATCCGTGCAGTCGATCATCCGCTCCCGCGCCGGGACGATGGAGCCGGGCGACGTGTTCATGCTGAACGCGCCCTATAACGGCGGCACGCACCTGCCGGACGTGACGCTCATCACGCCGGTCTTCGCGCCCGACGGCGGCGCGATCTGGTTCTATGTCGCGAGCCGCGGCCACCATGCCGATATCGGCGGCATCACGCCGGGTTCCATGCCGCCCGACAGCCGCCATATCGAGCAGGAGGGCGTGCTGTTCGACGATGTGCGGGCGGTGCGCGGCGGGCGCTTCCTCGAAGAAGAGGTGCGGGCGATGCTGGAGGGCGCGCGCTATCCGGCGCGCAACCCGGCCGAGAACCTCGCCGACTTCCGCGCCCAGATCGCCGCCAACCAGAAGGGCGTGGAGGAGCTGCACAAGATGGTGGCGCATTTCGGGCTGGATACCGTCCAGGCCTATATGCGCCATGTGCGCGACAATGCCGAGGAGAGTGTGCGCCGGGTGCTGGACGCGCTCCGGCCCGGCAGCTTCGAGATCGAGACCGACCAGGGCTGGCGGATTGCGGTGGACGTTTCCATCGACAAGGAGGCGCGCCGGGCGGTGCTCGACTTCTCGCGCTCCTCCGGCCAGGTGGACGGCAATTTCAACGCGCCGACGGCCGTGTGCATGGCGGCGGTGCTCTATGTCTTCCGCTGCCTCTGCGGGGTCGATATCCCCCTCAATGCCGGCTGCCTGAAGCCGCTGGACATCCGGGTGAAGGAGCCGTCGATCCTGCGGCCCCGCTATCCCGCCGCGGTGGTGGCCGGCAATGTCGAGACCTCGCAATACGTCACCGACACGCTGTTCGGCGCGCTGAACGCCGTGGCCGAGTCGCAGGGGACGGTCAACAATTTCACCTTCGGCAATGCCCGCTACCAGTATTACGAGACCATCTGCGGCGGCGCCGGCGCGGGCGAGGGCTTCGACGGGGCCGACGCCGTGCATGTCCACATGACCAACACGCGCCTCACCGATCCGGAAATCCTCGAATGGCGCTATCCGGTGCGGCTGGAGAGCTTCGAGATCAGGCGCGGGAGCGGCGGCAGGGGTCGCTGGCGGGGCGGCGACGGCATCCGCCGCCGGGTCCGCTTCCTGGAGCCGATGACGGCGGCGATCCTCTCCAGCCACCGCCGCGTGCCGCCCTACGGACTGGAAGGCGGCGAAAGCGGCGCGCTGGGACGCAACAGCGTCGTGCGCACCGACGGCAGCGTCGAAACCCTGCTCGGCGCCGACCGCACGGAAATGAACGCCGGCGACATCTTCGTCATAGAGACGCCGGGCGGCGGCGGCTGGGGCGCGGCGGAGAATTGAAAGTTTCAGGCGAATTCGTCGTAGAATTTAACGGTCAGTGCAAATATGGATTGAAATAGTATAGAATAGGCAGATATAGGCCGAATCGGAACGAGGCAGGCGGAATATGAACGATTTTCGCGGTCGTCTCCTGCCGGAAGCGGCCGAGCCGGCAGGTTATGCCTGGCTGATCGACCGCTATGGCCTGGACCTGCCCTTGCCGCCGCGGCTGGCGGCCATCGCCCGGCGCCACCATCCCCGTTCGACGCCGGATTGGCTGTTGTTGCCGCCTCCCCACTGTCCGCGCCCGACGCTGGCCGGCCATCTGGCGTTCGCCTTCCGGCGGGAGGGGATTGACCTTGCCGTGCTGGATGCCCTGTTCGCAATCCTGCCCGCCGGGGAGGTGGCGGAAGCGGCGCGCGCGCAGCCGACCGGCGCGTTCTCCCGCCGGCTCTGGTTCTTCCGTGAGTGGCTGACCGGAGAACGGCTCGACCTGCTCGATGCCGGAGCGGTGCGCTATGTCCCGGCAGTGGACACGCGCCTGCAGTTTGCCCTGGCGGAAGGCGAGCGGTCGCGCCGCCACAAGGTGCTCGACAACCTGCCGGGAACGCCCGCCTTCTGCCCGATGGTGCGGCGCACGCCGGCGCTCGATGCGGCTCGCGCCCTGCAACTCGACGCGCGCGCCCGCGACACCGCAGGCCGCGTGCATCCGGACCTGGTGGCGCGGGCGGCCTCCTTCCTCCTGCTCAACGACACGAAGTCGTCCTTCGCCATCGAGGGCGAGCGGCCTTCGAATGTCCGCGCCGCCAGATGGAGCCGGGCCATCGCCGAGGCCGGCCGGCGGACACCCGACCGCGCCGAATTGGAGCGCCTCCAGCGTATCGTCATTGGCGATGCGCGTTTCGTGCGGCTCGGCCTCCGCAACGAAGGCGGCTTCGTGGGGCTGCACGACCGGATCGACCGTTCGCCGCTGCCGGACCATGTTAGCGCCCGTCCGCGGGATTTGCTGGGGCTGGTGAACGGAATCTCTGCTTGGTGCGCCCGCGCGGTCGAAGGCCGGCTGGACCCGGTCGTGGCGGCCGCGGTGGCCGCCTTCGGGTTCGTCTATGTCCATCCGTTCGAGGACGGCAACGGCCGCATCCACCGCTGGCTCATCCATCATGTGCTGGCGGCGGCCGGCTACACCCCGCCGGGCGTCGTGTTCCCGGTCAGCGCCGCCATCCTGGAGCGCATCGAGGACTACCGCCGGGTGCTCGAATCCCGCTCATCCGCAATGCTGCCCTTCATTGACTGGCGGGCGACGGAGGGCGGCAATGTCGAGGTGCTGAACGACACCGCGTCCTTCTACCGCTATTTCGACGCGACGGCCCACGCCGAGTTCCTCTACGAGTGCATCGAGCGGACGGTGGAAGAAGACCTGCCGCGCGAAATCCGGTTCCTTGTCGCCTTCGACCGTTTCGCTGTCGGCGTGAAGGACATGGCGGACATGCCGGACCGCCGGGTGGAGCTGTTGCGCGGCTTCCTGGAGCAGAACGGCGGCAGGCTTTCGGCGCGCGCCCGCAGCCGGGAGTTCGCGGCCCTGACCGACGAAGAGGCCGCCCGCGTCGAGCGGCTTTATGCGGAGAGCTTCGGGGAGCCGTAATCCGCCGCCGGTCCGGTTACGCCGCGCTCTGCGCCCCTTTCGACAAGCTCAGGACAGGTTTTTTCGTCACCCCGGACTTGTTCCCATTAGCGCTAACTTGTTTGCCGTTTTATTGTTGTCTAAGGTTTCGGGGCATTTGGCTCTGGAGATTTGCGATGGACGAGGATTGGTTGGTGCTTCGGTCATTTCTTCCATCAGGCTGGGAAGAGCTAGGTCGTTCG
>JAJEAZ010000540.1 GCA_022824105.1 Alphaproteobacteria bacterium | reverse complement strand
GAGACCCGTTACGGCGAGGCCGAGGCGATCCTCGACAGGCTCCGCCGCGCGGCGCAGTCCATGGGCATGCCGGTGCGCAGCGTCGAGATCGAGATGGGGCCGAACCAGTTCGAGTTCACCTTCTCCCACGCCGACCCCATGACGATTGCGGACATGGCCGTCAATTTCCGCACCATGGCGAAGGAGGTCTGCCACCGCGAGGGGCTCCTCGCCTCCTTCATGGCCCGGCCCAGGCTGCCGAACGCCGCCAGCAATGGTTGGCATATCCACCAGTCCCTCGCCGATGCGGACGGGCGGAACCTGTTCATTCCCGGGCCGGGCGGCGCGCTCACGCCCGCGGCGAGCGGCTGGGTCGCCGGGCTGCTGCGCCATGCCGCGGCCTCCTGCATCGCCACGACGCCCACGGTGAACGGCTACAAGCGCTACACGGCCTACCTGCTGGCCCCCGACCGCATCGGCTGGGCCGGGGACAATCGCGGCGCCATGCTGCGGGCGCTCACGGCCCCCGGCGACCCGGCCAGCCGGGTTGAAAACCGCGCGCCCGACAGCACCGCGAATCCTTATTTCGCGCTTGCCTTCCAGATCCTGTCGGGGCTGGACGGGCTGGAGAACGGGCTGGCCCCGCCGCCGCCCCTGACAGACCCGTATGATGACGAAGGCGCCGAGCGCCTGCCGGTCAGCCTGCTGGCCGCCATCGAGCGCTTCGAGGTGTCGGAGATGTATCGCTCGGCGCTCGGCGACGATTTCGTGTCATATCTGACGCGGCTCAAGCGCGCCGAATGGGACCGCTACCTGATGACGGTCTCGGAATGGGAGCATGCGGAGTATTTCACGGCCTTCTGAGCCGCTCCGGCCGCCCCGTCCTATTCGGCTGCGGCTGCCGCTTCGCTGCGGCCCGTGATGATCTCCGTCTGGTCGTCCGGCACATAGAAATAGCTGCCGGGGCGGAAATCGTAGCCGAGGTCGCCCATCAGGCGGCGCTGGCGCGGCGTGGCGCGCTGGGTCAGCGGATGCGAGCCGTTATAGTCGTAGGCGCGCATGAACATCTGCGAATAGTTGTAGAGCAGGGTCTTGCGCGCGCGGCCCGACTTGTTGGGCGCCGGCCCGTGCCAGAGCGCATGGGAGAAGATGAAGCAGTCGCCCGCCTTGCCTTCGAGATGCACCACGCCCGGCGATTGCGGCGAGAGCGGCGGCTGGCGGTCCCAGGGGAAGGGGCGCATGTGGCTGCCGGGGAACACGGTGAAATTGCCGGCGTCGCGGCCTTCCACATCGGTCAGCAGGTAGAGCGCCTTGACCGCGATGGGGCGGCTGGTCTCGGTCACCCGCACTTCGCGCTGGCCCTCGCCGCCATCGGTGTGGGTGAAGCCCTCGAACCCGTCGCCCGAGGCGCGCACGATGGCCTGCGACATGCTGAAGGCGAGGTTCGGTCCCATGATATCGACGATGAGGTCGAACACCGGCGCATGGTCGATGAGGTCGATGAAGGACTGGTCGTAGGAGAGCAGGTCGCGCCGGTCCATGAAGGCTTCCGGGTTCTGGTCCGCGCATTGCTCGACCCAGCCGTAATGGCCCCGCGGCAGCATGCCCGACAGCGGCTCGTAGCCCGGACGCTTGCGGACCTCGTCGATCCTGTCCGAGAACAGGGCCACCTGGTCGGGCGACAACGCTCCTTCGACCAGCAGGTAGCCGTCGATATTCCAGTTGCGTCGTTGTTCGGGCGTCAGTGTCTGCATCGAGCATAGCTCCGTCGCGGCCGGCTTTCCCGGATTATTCGCCGCCCGGCGCGCGGTTTCAACCGCCTTCCGCTTCCGGCGAAAGAAGGGCCGCCAGACAAGCCTCGGCAACCCAGCGCGGCGGCGGCCCGTCCGGGAAGACGGCGATTGCAGCCTCGCGGAGCGGGATATCCGGGTCGTCATTGGCGTAGAACCAGGTCTCGTCGGCGAGTGCCATGGCGGCCGGCAGGTTTTCCATAGACCGGGCGAAACGACGGCGCACATCTTCCTCGGGCACGTCGTGCCCGCCCGCTCTTACGCGGCATTCGATGCGGCGCAAATGCACAGCAACCGACTCAAGCCGGACATAGTGCAATTCAACCCGGTAACCGATCCCACGCGCCCGGCGCATCAGGCGCAGGACATCCCGGCCGGAAAGTGTCGTTTCCAACAAGATTGTTTCGCCGGCCGCCATGGCCGCGCGGCGTTCCTGCGCAACGCGACGACCGGCGAGAACGGCGGCACGGGCGGGGTCTTTCGGCGCGATGGTTCGAGCCACGGCGTCGGGATCGAAGATTCGGGCGCCCTCGAAGCGTCCGGATTTCGTTAATGTGGACTTGCCGGCGCCGTTCGGGCCGGCAATTACAAAAAGGACAGGCTGCGCCATAGTCGTAAGCGCTTCAGTCCTCTCGGGATGGCGGCGGCGCCGGCTCGCCTTTCCGGGCCAGGACCACATCTCCGGTCTTGCTGCGGGCAACGAAGCAACCGTCGGCGCGGCGCCCGTAAAGCGTCGCGCCGGCCTCCAGTTGCGCGGCAAGGTCCGCCTTGACGCGCTCGCGCCATCCTTCCGCTCCGGGCGGCAGTTTTGACAATGTCATGGCAATCCGCGCCTTTCCCGGTATCGACGAGATACTGTAGCACACTGCGGACAGGGCTTGCCCGGCGTTCGCGTCAGGGATCCTGCCTTTCGTGCGCGTCGAGGGGTTCGTCGAAGACGAAGGCCTTATTGTCGACCGGCTGGTTCGTTGCGACGTTGAAGAGCGTGATGCGGGTCGGCTGACCGAGCGCGTCCACCGCAACCCAGCCCGACAGCTTCAGCTCCCCGGACCGGTCCGCGAACATGACGGCGATGCGGCCGTCCTCCGGAGCATCGGCGTCCACGGCCGTGAAGACGAGCAGGCCGGGAGAGCGCTGGACATCGACGACCCGGTAAGGGCCGCCGGGGGAAAGCGATACCCTGTCCGCCAGCAGGAACCAGGCGGGCGTATCCTCCCAGTCGAGGCGGGTCGCCGTCTTGAGGTCGCGGTCGTAATAGATGAGGTCGGAGCCGGGCGACACCAGCAGGATCGGGGTCGGGGGGTCGTATTCGAAGCGCAGCCGTCCGGGACGCTTGACCAGGAGCATTCCGGTCGTGGCCTCGCCCGACGAATCGAGCTGGACGAAGCGCGCCTGCAGCGTGGTCAGCCCGTTGAGATAGGCTTCCGCGCGGGCAATCGCGACGAGGTCGCCATCGTCGAGCGCGGCGCTGTCGGCCGCGGCCGGCGATGCAAGTGCGATGGAAAGCAGCGCCGCCGCTGCGGCCCGGCGCAAACCGTCAATCGACATGGCCGCCCACCAGCACCTCGCGCTTGTTCTGGTGGTTGGGCCCGCTGACGACGCCCTGGGCCTCCATCTCCTCGACGATGCGCGCCGCCCGGTTGTAACCGATGCGCAGATGGCGCTGGATGAGGCTGACGGAGACCTTGCGCTCCCGGGCCACAAAGGCCACGGCGCGGTCGTACAGGCCGTCTTCGGCCGAGTCTCCCTCACCCGTTTCGAATCCCGGAATTCCGGCGGCGACATCTTCATCCTCGGTGATGGCGTCGAGATAGTCGGGCGTTCCCTGCGTCTTCAGATGGGCGACGACGTCCTCGACCTCCTCGTCCGAGACGAAGGGGCCGTGGATGCGGGCGATGCGCCCGCCGCCGGCCATGAACAGCATGTCGCCCTGGCCGAGAAGCTGCTCTGCGCCGCCCTCGCCCAGAATGGTGCGGCTGTCGATCTTGGAGGTGACCTGGAAGCTGATCCGGGTCGGGAAGTTCGCCTTTATCGTGCCGGTGATGACATCGACGGAGGGGCGCTGGGTCGCCATCAGCAGGTGGATGCCGGCGGCCCGCGCCATCTGGGCGAGGCGCTGGATCGCGGTCTCGATGTCGTTGCGCGCGACCAGCATGAGGTCGGCGAGTTCGTCGATCACCACCACGATGAAGGGCAGGGGCCGCATGTCGAGCGGCTGGTCCTCGAACTCCGGCGCGCCCGTCTCCGGGTCGTAGCCGGTCTGCACCCGGCGGGTCAGGGTCTCGCCCTGCTTGAGCGCCTCGGCAATGCGCGCATTGTAGCCGCTGATATTGCGCACCCCGAGCGCGGACATCGCCCGGTACCGGTTCTCCATCTCGCGCACGGTCCATTTGAGCGCGGTGACGGCCTTCCTGGGATCGGTGACGACCGGCGTCAGCAGGTGCGGAATCCCTTCATAGACGGAAAGCTCCAGCATCTTCGGATCGACCATGATGAGCCGGCAGCGTTCCGGCGGCAGCTTGTAAAGCAGCGAGAGGATCATGGTGTTGATCGCCACCGACTTGCCGGAGCCCGTCGTGCCGGCGATCAGCAGGTGGGGCATCCGCTCCAGCTGGGCCACCTTCGGGGCCCCGCCGATATCCTTGCCGAGGATCAACGGCAGGTCCGCCATGGAAAGTTCGTAGGCGTCGGTCTCGATCAGTTCGCGCATGAAGACCGTCTGGCGGGTCCGGTTCGGCATTTCGATGCCGATCACCGTGCGGCCGGGGACGAGGGCCACGCGCACCGATACCGCGGACATGTAGCGGGCGATATCGTCCGCAAGGCCTATGACCCGCGACGACTTGATCCCGGCTTGCGGCTCGAACTCGTACAGGGTTACGACGGGGCCGGGGCGCGTCGCGACGACCTCGCCGCCGATGCCGAAGTCCTCCAGCACCGACATCAGCAGGGCCGCGTTGCGCTCCAGCGCCTCGGCATCGGGCATGCCGCGCTCGGCTTCGGGCGTCGGCAATTGCAGCAGTTCGACGGGCGGTGCGACATAGCCGTCGTCGAGCGGCAGCCTGCGCTGCTGGACGGCGGGTCCGCGCTTCCGGCGCCGGGGCTGCTGCTGCGGTTGCTCCGGCGCAGGCGGCGGCGGCACCGGGGGGACCTCTTCGGCCGCCACGGGCGCGATATCGTCCTCCTCGACGGCAGCCTGGCGCAGGGCCGGCGCCGTACGGCGGCGGGTGCGCTGGGGGGGTTCCGGCTTGCGGATATGGCCGGAGAGGCTCACCGACGGCAGCGGAAGCAGGCCCGCAACGCGGCGCAGTCCCCGTCCCGCGGCAAGCACGCCCGCGCCGATCCAGGCCCAGTCTTCCAGGTCGAAGCCGAACGCCCAGCCGGCGAGCAGCGCGCCGACGCCCAGGCCGACGATGTGGACCACCCACACCGAACTGTCGAACAGCAACTCGGCGTGCTGGAACAGCACCGTTCCGACGGCGCCGCCCGGTCCCTCAAGAAGCGGCCAGTTCCCGATGCCCTGAAGCGCGGCGAGTCCCATGGCGAGGCAGGGCAGGACGAGAACCAGCGCGCCCAGGCGCAGGGCCGTGCGCCGGGTCCGCTTCAGCTTGAGCCCGCGGCAGCCCCAGGCGATCGGCGCAATGGCCGCAGCCGCAGCCGCGATGCCGAAGCCGCGCAGCAGCCAGTCCGCGACCCAGGCGCCGGCGCTGCCGAGCACATTCGAGGTCGCGCCGCCGGAGGCGACATTGGCGGACGGATCGGACGTGTCGTAAGTGACCAGCGCCAGCACCAGCGCCAGCCCGACGGCCAGCTGCACGCTGCCGAGCGCCCTCAGGCCCAGCCGCCGGATGATGCGGCGCAGCCGGGGCGAGAGCACTGTCGGTCGCTCGGAACGCAGTGTTGCGCTCGTCATCGGAATGACTCCGAAGTGTCAAAACACTCGTTATTTTACGGTCGTTTGCAAACTTGTTCAAGTGTCGGTGGAAGCATCGCGGGCCCGACCGGACCGCGCCAGCCGGCTCTCGCGGAAGGCGATGTAGGTCGCCGAGGCGAAAATAACCGCGCCGCCGAGCCAGGACCGCGCATCGGGAATCTCGGCAAAAAGGAAGAAGCCGACCAGGCTCGCCCAGATGAGCCGCAGGAAATCGAGCGGCAGCACTGCCGTCGAGTCGGCCAGCTTGACGGCCTGGGCGAAGGCGATGTGCCC
>JAJEAZ010000447.1 GCA_022824105.1 Alphaproteobacteria bacterium | reverse complement strand
CCCTCTCCGTCATGCCCCCTCCGTCACTCCCGAACGCCCCCGTCCGTCATGCCCGGAACAAGTCTACTGCTGCCCGGTTTAGCTTATGGGGACAGGGCGCATGGCCTGGATTCAACGGCGTTCCGAAGGGTCCCGCCGGATAGGGACTCGGATCGGTGCCCGGTGCCCCGACCCTCTTCTCGTCATGCCCGGACTTGTTCCGGGCATCCACTTCCATCGGCTCCGCTGCACGGCCGCATGGCTGCCCGGAACAAGTCCGGGCATGACGGAGGGGGCGCATTCAGGCACGACGGAAAGCGAAGGAACAGAAGCCCGTTGCGCGCACCCAAAACCCCCGCTCGGCTTCATCCAATGGCTGAACCGGACAGCCGTGGACTTGTTCCGGGCATCTCCCTCGGGGCCATTGCGACGGCGGAAATGGATGGCCGGAACAAGTCCGGCCATGACGGGTGGGGCGGCCGGGCCGAAGTCACACGAACCTCAGAAGCGGGACAGTAGGCGATGGCTCGAATACGGACCCCGATCTGCGAACGGCTGGGGATCGAGCATCCCGTGTTCCAGGCCGGCATGGGCTGGGTTGCCCGCGCGGACCTTGCCGCCGCCGTCTCGGAGGCGGGCGGGCTCGGCGTCGTGGGCGCGGGCTCGACCATGGACGGAGAACAGCTGCGCGCCGAAATCCGCCGGGTGCGGGCGCTGACCGACAAGCCCTTCGGCGTCGATATACTGTTCGCGACCGTGCGCGCCGAGGGCGAGCGGGTGGCCCGCTACACCGACACGGTGCAGGGCATGGTCGAGACCGTGCTGGAGGAGCGGGTGCCGGTGCTGGTCTCCGGCCTCGGCAGCCCGGCGGCGGTCGTGCCGGCGGCGCATGAGCGCGGCATCTATGTCATGTCGGTGGTGGGCGCGATCCGCCATGCCGAGAAGGCGGTCGCGGACGGCGTGGACGCCGTGATCGCGTCGGGCATGGACGGCGGCGGCCATGTCGGGCGCATCGGCACGGCGGCGCTCGTGCCCGCCGTGGTGGACGCGGTTGAGGTGCCGGTGCTTGCCGGCGGCGGGCTGGCCGACGGCCGCGGTCTCGCGGCGGCGCTCGCTTTCGGCGCCCAGGGCGTGTGGATGGGCACGCGCTTCATCGCGACGGCCGAGAGCCGCAGCCACGACAACTACAAGCACCGGATCGCGGAGACGGATGTGGCCGGAACGGTGGTGACGCGCGCCCACAGCGGCAAGCCCTGCCGGCTGATCGACAACGGCTTCACGCGCGGCTGGGCCGGGCGCGAGGCGGAGATCAAGCCCTTCCCGCTGCAGGCGATGGAGGTCGGCCACCCGGCGTCCGAGCGCGGGCGGATCGAGGGCGATGTCGAGGCGGGCGTGCTGCCGGCCGGGCAGAGCTGCGGCATGATCGGCGATGTCGTCCCGGCGGGCGAGGTGGTGCGGCGGGTCGTCGAGGAGGCGGCTGCGGCGATGGAGAGGATACGGTCTTTCGGAGGGTGATCGAGACCATGCGTATGAAGGACAGATGCGGGATCGTGACCGCGGCGGGCTCCGGCATGGGGCGCGCGGGGGCCATCCGGTTTGCACAGGAAGGAGCGGCGGTCGCCGTCGTCGATATCGACGCCGAGGCCGTGGCGGCGGTCGCGGCCGAGATCGAGGCGGCCGGCGGGCGCGCGGTCGGGATACCGGCCGACCTGACGCAGGACGAGGACAGCCGGCGGATCGTGCGCGAGGCGGCGGCTGCGCTCGGCGGCATCGACTTCGTGTGGAACCATGTCGGCCACCCGGGCCCGGCCTCGGTCGAAGGCATCGAGATGAAGGATTTCGACACGGCCGTGACGCTCAACATGCGCACCGTGCTCATCACCACCGATGCGGCGATCCCGGAAATCCGGGCGCGGGGCGGCGGGTCGCTGCTCTACACGGCCTCGACCTCCGGCCTGCAGGGCTCCCAGTTCAGCCCGGTCTATTCGGCGGTGAAGCATGGCGTGGTCGGCTTCGTGAAGGCGCTCGGCAAGCGGCTCGCGAAGGAAAACATCCGCGTCAACGCCATCTGCCCCGGCCCCACCGACACGCCGATGCTCAGGGTCTTCGTCGCGCGCCCGGACCAGCAGTCAACGCACGGCCTCGACAAGGAGCAGTTGATCGCGCGGCACGGCGGCGCGCTGCCCATGGGCCGGCCCGGCAGGCCGGAGGAGATCGCCAATGCGGCGCTCTTCCTCCTGTCCGACGAAGCCTCCTTCATCACGGCCACGACGCTGGCGGTGGACGGCGGCTCGACCGCGTGACGGCCTCGATGCACGTAGTTGTCGCGACAGGAGGATTGCGTTCAAAAATGCGCGCGCTTAAGATCGGTGAACATCGGCACCGTCTCCTGCGATAGCGCACCGGGTCAGATGAACGGCCGGCAGTTTATTTCCAGGGTGCGCAAATGGGCGAGGGGTCAGGGACTGGAAGTACGCTTCGTGGCGTCGGAAGGACCTGGTTCTCATGGTACGCTCCATGTCGGCGCGCGCAGAACGACGGTCAAGGACCGAAGGAAGGATATTGGCAAGGGATTGCTCAACAAGATGCTTGCTGATCTTGCCATTGACAGAAATGACTTCGACGGAGGCTGAGGGATTAGCACATCCCAGCCAGGGAGCACCGCGCCCATGCCCGACACCTTCAGCTATCCGGCAGAGATCGAATGCGACGAGGACGGCCGGTATGTCGCCACCTTCCCGGATTTCGGCTGGGGCGCAACGGACGGCGCTACCGTGGAGGAGGCGCGAGCGGAAGCCGGAGACCTGCTGCGCGAACTGATCGCGGCCACGATGCGGGAAGGCGCCGACCTGCCCGGGCCGTCACGTGCCGGCAAACGGCAACTGCTGGTCGCCCCGCCGGTCCCGATCGCTCTGAAGGCGGCGCTATACGAGGCGTTTCGCAAGGCCGGCGTGTCGCAGCGCCGGTTCGCCCGCGACCTCGATATCGCCGAGAGCGAAGTGCGGCGCATGCTGAATCCCGACCACGCCACCAAGGTGGCGACCATAGACCGTGCCTTGCTTCAACTGGGCAAGCGCGTGACCGTGACCGTCGGCGAAGCAGCCTGACCCGCTCCGCGGAGCCCCGAACGCCGCCTTCCGGCCATCCCGCGGCGCTGGCGCTGGCCGGGTGCCTGGCGCTGGCGGTCGCCATCGGGATCGGGCGCTTCGTCTATACGCCGATCCTGCCGTTCATGACGACGGGGCTCGGGCTCGGCAAGCCGGAAGCCGGGCTGATCGCGTCGGCCAACTTCCTGGGCTACCTGCTGGGCGCGCTGGCGGCGGCGTGGCGGCCGGTGCCGGGCGATCCGCGGCTCTGGCTCATGGGCGCGCTCGCGGCGAGCGCGGCGACGACCGGCGCCATGGGGCTGACGGCGGACCTGGGCGCGTTCCTCGCGCTGCGCTTCGCGAACGGGGCGCTGGCGGCGCTGGTGATGGTGCTGGCCTCCTCGCTCACGATGAACCGCCTTGCCGCTTCCGGCCATGCGGTGTGGGCGGCGGGCATCTATGGGGGCGTCGGGGTCGGCATCGCGGTCTCGTCGCTGGCGGTTCCGCTCGCCGCGCTCGGAGACGGCGATTCGCAAGGCCCCTGGCTCGTCTGCGGCGCGCTCGCGCTCGCGCTGTCGTTGCCTGTCTGGATCCTGCTGCGAAGAGGGCGGGAAGCGGCGCCCGGCGGGTCCGCCGGCCCGGCCGCGGCGGGCGCGAGGGCGCCGGGCTTCACGCGGTTCGCGGTCGCCTACGGGCTGTTCGGCTTCGGCTATGTCATCACCGCCACCTTCATCTCCGACATGGTGCGCGCCGACCCGGTGCTGCAGCCGGCGGAAAACCTGGTCTGGTTCTTCGTCGGCCTGGCGGCGGCGCCTTCGGTCGCGTTCTGGGGCTGGGCGGGACAGCGCTGGGGCAATGAGCGCGCCTTCGCGGCGGCTTGCCTGGTCGAGGCCTTCGGCGTGCTGCTGAGCGTGCTGGGCGGCGGCATCTGGATGGTGCTGACGGCCGCGGCCCTCCTCGGCGGCACCTTCATGGGCCTGACGGCGCTCGGCTTGGTCAATGCGCGGCGCCTCTCCATCGGCGACCCGCGCCGGAACCTGGCGCTGATAACGGCGGCCTTCGGCCTCGGCCAGATGATCGGGCCTGCGCTTGCGGGCGTCCTGCACGACTGGACGGGCAGCTACCTGGAGCCCTCGCTCATGGCCGCCGCCGTACTCGCCGCCGCCGCCATGCTCGCCGCGCGGTGAGCGGGTCGTCTCGTGGATCGTCGGCAGGTGAACATTTATGTTGACATGAACACTTATGTTGACTCAATCTGCCGATGAACGCGAGTGAACTTCGCCGCTGGCTCAGGAAGCGGGGCTGCACGTTCGAGACCCACAAGGGTGGCAGCGGCCACTTGACCGTACGTCGCGGAAGCCGCACCTCGCAATTGCCGGTGCATGGCGCCCGCAAGGAACTCGGCAAGGGGCTGGTGGCGAAGATCAAGAAGGACCTGGGACTGGAGTGATGCTCGACTATCCCGTTGAACTTACGCCCGATGACAATGGCACCTTGCTCGTAACCGCGCCGGACTTTCCGGAACTGACGACCTTCGGGGAGGACCGGAAAGACGCCCTGGCGCGCGCGGAGGACGCGCTGGAAGAGGCGATTGCCGCGCGGATTGCGCATCGCGACGACGTGCCTTGGCCATCGGGAGGCAGGGTGACGGTCACTCTGGGAAGCCTGACGGCCGTCAAGGTGCTCCTTTACCGGGGAATGAGGGAGCAGGGCGTCGGCAAGGCCGAGCTGGCGCGGCGGCTGAATTGGCACTTGCCGCAGGTCGATCGCGCGCTGGATATCGGGCACAAGTCGCGGCTCGACCAGTTGGACGCCGCCTTGCTTGCCATCGGCCTGCAGTTGCGGATAAGCGCACAGCGCTGCTGAACGGATCCGCGGTGTCCGGCCGGGCTTCAGGCGAGATATTGTCCGCCGTTTATATGGACGGTCTGGCCGGTGATGCGGCGCGCGGCGGCGGAGGCGAGAAAGACGGCCAGCTCCGCCACGTCTTCGGGCAGGGTCAGCCCTTTCAGCGGAATGAGGTCGGCCGCCTCGGCAATCTCGTCTTCTGTCATCCCGTAGCGCGGCTGGGCGGTGTCCGCCAGGCCCGGCGCGATGGCGTTGACGCGGATCCCGTGAGGCGCGAGTTCCAGCGCGGTGGCGCGCGTCAGGCCGATGAGGCCGGCTTTCGAAGCGGCGTAATGCGCCCCGCGCGGCGACGAGGTAAACGCGGACCGCGACGAGATGTTCACGATGGCGCCCTCCCGGCCGGCGGCGGCCATGCGCCGCGCCGCGGCGGACGAACAGAGGAACGGCCCCTTCAGGTTCACCCCGAGGAGCTGGTCCCAGTCGGCGACCGTCATGTCGAGAAAGGCCACGCGCGGGAAGATCGCGGCATTGTTCACGAGAATATCGACACCGCCGAGACCGTCGGCAGCCGCCATGAGGCGCTCGACCTCCTCCGGCTGCGAAATGTCGGCCTGCACGGCCACCGCGTCTGCGCCGGCCGCCTGCGCCGATGCAGCGACCTCGGCGGCGGCGCCCGCGTCATCCAGATAGTTGACGACGACGGAGGCGCCGGCCTTTGCAGCGGCCAGAGCGGTGGCGGCCCCGATGCCCTGCTGCGCGCCGGTGACGACGGCAACCCTGCCTGCAAGAACGCTCATCTGTCCCTCTTCCCAAAGCCGTTTCGCGAAGAGAGTAGCAAATCGCTAGGCTGTACGAGCGGCCGGCCGCGCAGGCCGCGGCGTCGGACGGGAGGCTTCGACCATGAAAGTGACGGTGGCGGCGGTCCAGATGTCGTGCTCGGACCGGGTGGAGGAGAATATCGGGAAGGCGGACGGCCTGGTGCGGCAGGCCGCGGCGGCCGGGGCGAACATCGTGCTGCTGCAGGAGATGTTCTCCACCCGGTTCTTCGGCATGCTGGACTGGGATTCGGACTATTTCTCCCTGGCGTCCACCGCCGGGGAAAGCGCTCCGGTCCGCCACATGGCCGCGCTGGCGGCGGAACTCGGGATCGTCCTTCCGGTCAGCTTCTTCGAGCGCGCGAACCAGTCCTATTTCAACAGCGTCATCCTGATCGATTCCGGCGGGAGGCAGCGCGGCCTCTACCGCAAGTCCCACATGCCGCTCGGCCCGCCACGGTGCTTCGAGAAATATTTCACGACGCCCGGCAATACCGGGTTCCGGGCCTGGGACACGGAATTCGGCCGGATCGGGGTCGGGATCTGCTGGGACCAGTGGTTTCCGGAATCCGCCAGGTGCATGGCGCTGCAGGGCGCGGAGCTCCTGTTCTATCCGACGGCGATCGGGACCGGATGCCACGACCACTGGCAGATCGTCATGCAGGGCCATGCGGGCGCGAACATGACTCCGCTGGTGGTGTCGAACCGGGTCGGGCCGGAAAGCGGGCCGTTCGGCACCACCGACTTCTGGGGCGGCTCGTTCATCGCCGACGAGAAGGGCGCGATCGCCGCGAAGGCGAGCCCCGACCGGGACGAATTCGTCGCTGCCACATTCGATCTCGCCGCAATCCGCCGGCAGCGGGCCGACTGGGGCCTCTTCCGGGACCGGCGTCCGGACCTGTATCGACCGCTGCTGACCCTGGATGGCGGCGCGGACGGCGTCTAAAGGGTGCATGGCGGGGAAGAGTCTGCTACTTTCGGAGGGCCCAGAGGAGGTTTTGAAATGGCCGTAAGAGTGCTTTTCGAAATGACGGCGAAACCCGGCACCGGGGCCGATGTCGTATCGCACTTCCGGTCCATCCTGCCGGAAACCCGTTCCCAGGAGGGCTGCATAAGCGTCGAAGTGCTCCAGAACGGCGACGATGCCGACAATCTGGTGTTGTCGGCCGCCTGGGAAACGCGCGGGCACTATGAGAAATACCTGGCGTGGCGGCGGGAGCGGGGCGACAGCGACCGGCTCTTCGAGGCCCTCACCGAGCGTCCGGGGATCCGCTTTTTCGACCTGACCGACGCCTGAACGGCGGCGGACACGGGAGGAGGCGTCCCTACCGCGCGGCCTGCCACACGACCGGCCAGAGGTCGCTGTCCAGCGGGCCGCCCGACGGAATGTCCGGGTCCCTGAGCATCGGCTGAATGCCCGGACGCGGATAATAGACGACGTCATCGCCCGCCCAGCGGGTGACATAGGCGCGCCGCCGCCGGTCCGCGGTCGCGTTGCCGGGCGCGCCATGCACCGTCAGCCCGTGATGCACCGTGCAGTCGCCCGGCTCCAGTTCGGGCTGGACGAATTCCAGATCGCCGCGCATCTCCTCGATATCGGGGACCGGCGGCAGGTCCTCCTTGTAGCGGCCCTCGCCCAAGAACGCCTCGGCCTTGTAGCGCGCGCCCCACCTGTGGGAGCCCCGGACATACTCGACGGCCCCGGAGGCTGCATCCACCGGGTCGAGCGCCAGCCAGAGCGTGCAGACCTGGTCTCCATCAATGGGCCAGTAGGGCAGGTCGTGGTGCCAGCGGGTCCTCTCCCGCGTTCCCGGCTCCTTGATGAGGAACTGGTCGAACACGATGTTGACCTTGCCGGTATCCATGATGCGGGCGGCCACCCGGGCCGCCGGCGAGTTGAACACGATGTCCCGGAAGTCCTCGTTGCGGGGCCAGAGGAAGGTGTTGTTGAAGAAGCGGCCGGGGTCGCCCTCCTTCGCCAGTTCCTGTTTCATCTCGCCGGGCGTGCTCATGTCCGCCTCGGCGAGGTTGCGCACGCGTTCGACCCAGTCCCTGTCGAACAGGCCCTTGAGCAGGACGACACCGTCTTCCCGGAAGGTGCGGATTTCCTCGTCGGTGATCTCGCGCAGGGGTTCGCGGTTCATGTCGATTCCCTCCTCCGGGTATGACGCCGAAGCCGATGCCCGTCAGTTATAGCCCGTCTCCTCCAGATCGAGCAGCGGGTAGCCGCTGAAGACGGAGGGCTGGGCGGTCAGGCCGGAGCGGGCGATGAATTCCGAACCGAGCTCCTGCCAGCCGGTGCAGCCCATCAGGCCGAGCGCGCTCATCCACCCATGCTCCCGGCCATTGCGGCCGCGCCCCGCTATAGCGCGGCGGGGACCCTGCGAAACGCCGCCGGTCTCCTGTCAGCCGGTTCGCCTCCGCTTGCCGATGAACCGGCCGGCGGTGAAGACCCCGGCCAGGATGACGAAACCGGCGGCGTCGGTCTCGAAGCCCGGGAAAAGGAAAGCCGCGGCGGCGGCAAGCAGCGGCAGGCGCAGCGGCCACTCGATCCGGCCGACACCGTAGAGCCAGCCCTCGAACCCTGCGGCCATCAGCCAGACGGCGACGATCGCCGTGCCGGTATCGTGAAGGATATCGAAGAAGTCGCCCTCCAGGATGAGGGTCGGCGTCAGCACGAACAGGAAGGGCAGGATGAAGTTGATGATGCCCATTCGCATGGCCATCAAGCCGGTGCGCAGCGCATTGGAGCCGGAAATCGTCGAGGCTGCAACCGCCGCCAGCGCCACGGGCGGGGTGATGTAGGACAGCATGCCCCAATAGAGGATGAACAGGTGGCTCGCGATGACATTCAGGCCGGCCTCCTGCAGCGCGGGGCCGAGCACGATGGCGAGGAAGATGTAGCAGGCGCTGACCGTCATCCCCATTCCGAGCACGAAGCTGGTGATCGCGCCCATGGCGAG
>JAJEAZ010000354.1 GCA_022824105.1 Alphaproteobacteria bacterium | reverse complement strand
GTCCCGGCGTCCCGGCGTCCCGGCGTCCCGGCGTCCCGGCGTCCCGGCGTCCCGGCGTCCCGGCGTCCCGGCGTCCCGGCGTCCCGGCGTCCCGGCGTCCCGGCGTCCCGGCGTCCCGGCGTCCCGGCGTCCCGGCCGGACGACCGATTTTAATCAAGCAAAGCGCCCGTAGCAAGAAATCAAACCCGCCAAACGACACCACCGTCCGGACCCTGCCCCAAAAGCCTGTCATTCCCGGGTTCTCCTTCATGAACATGAACGCGCCGTGCCGACAGCCGTTCAAGCGCTGGTCGCGGCAACCTTAAATGGCAGCCGGGCAGACATTTCAATGACAAAGGTTTGGCGTTTCCTGCACAAAATCATGCGCCGGCCCGTCGGGACGCACCGGGTAGCTAGACGACCTGGACGAGAATGGCATCGCTCTCACTCAGAGCACACCGATGCGCAGCGCGCGGTAAACCGCATGGTGCTTGTTCGTGCAACCCATCTTGCGCGCGGCATTCGACAGGTGGCGGTTCACGGTGGAGACGGACAGGCCGAGACGGTCCGCAACCTCCGCCGCCGTCCTGCCCTCGGCCGTCCACAGCAGGCACTCCCTCTCCCGCAACGAAAGGCCGGCGTCGGGGGCGGCGCCCGCAGCGTGCGTATCGGACATCCGGGCCAGCATGAAATCCTGGAGGTCGAAGGCCGCAGAGAACAGGCGCTCATGCTCGCCCCGCACAGCATCCCGGAGACGGGAGGTCTCGCCGGCAACCACGGTGAACAACCCATGCGCGCCGCACGCGCTGCGCAACGGAATCACCAGCCCGGCCGCGATCCCGTAGGCGCGCCCTTCATCCAGCACCCGGCGCTGCTGCTTGCCGAATGCGCGCTGGAACCGGGCGCCGCCCCACAGGAACGGGCGGTTGGCGCGCGCCGCCAGCTCCAACACCGGATCGATCCGGTCGTATCTGAGCCGCGTGTAACGGTCGATCCACGCCTGCGGGTAGTTCGTGAGCACTTCCGGCAGGTCCTCGAACGACCCGTCGCCCGGCGGCATCTGCATTGCGAGGGCGAACAGGTCGAGACCGAACTCCCCGACAAGCTCCCCGATGCGCGCATGGACCTGCTCGACCGAGGCCTCCTCGTCGCACCAGGAATGCTCGAACCAGGACTTCATGTCTCCACCTCCCACAAGCCGGCTCCGTCCATGAACCGCTGCTGCCTCTGACTTGATCTGGATCAAATTGCACCGGCCGGAGCGGCACTGTAGAATCTGGAGCCACTCCAGAAGCAAGGGGGCATTGCATGCAATCCATTGGGGCCGCCTCGGCGCTCAGCGGCGTGAGCGTCGATACCATCCGCTACTACGAGCGCACCGGCGTCGTGCCCCGCCCGGACCGGACCGCGTCCGGGCGCAGGGCCTACGGCGCGGACGACATCGCGCGGCTGCGCTTCGTCCGGCGGTGCCGCAGTCTCGGCTTCCCGATCCCGGACATCCGCTCGTTGCTCGACCTTGCGCAGACCTCCGAAGCGCCCTGCCCGGAGACCGTGGCATTGGGACGGCGGCACCTGGCTGAAGTGCGGCGCAAGGTCGACCAGCTCGCCGGGATCGAGCGGGCGCTCGCCGACATGCTCGACCGCTGTCACGGCAACGACGGCACCTGCCTGTTCCTCGAAGAACTGTTCGACGAAGCCGAGACCCCGACCGCGTGAACGCGGAGTTCGCCACGGACCCCGTCGGCTCTTCCTTATCAGTGAAACCCGGCAGCAGCCGTCCCCGGACCCGCAGTCCTGCCGCCTTCCGGGAACGACCGCCGACGCGCGGCGCTTGCGTCGCCGGTATTTCCCCTTGCCGCCCGGAGTGTCCATGCCGCCGTTGACAACGATGGGACAGCTGTTCGGTTTCGCCGTGTTCGCCCTGCTGTGGTTGCCGGCCGGGATCGTGGCGCTGACGCTGGTCCGGGGGTTCGCCCTGCCGGCGCAGGCGGCGGACTGGCTGCAGCTGGCCGTCACTGCCCCCTGCGGACTGCCGCTGGCGCTCGCATGGCGCGCCTTGCGCCGGGCCGGGTGGCGGCCGGCGGCGTGGATCGCATTCGCCCTGCTGGGACCGCTCAGCATGTTCGGCGCGCTGGCGGGCGGATTGTCGGGTCCGTCCGGCATCGTCGTCAATACCGCCGCGCTCAGCCTGCCGGCCTGGATCCTCTACGGCGTTCGCCGGTGGCGGCGGAGGTGAAATGCCCGCTGCCTCCACGGCGGCGCTCTACCATCGTGTGCGGCCGGGCCGATATACAATCCCGCCGCCGACCTCCTTGCGCCCGAGCCGGCGACCGCCGGGAACCTCGCCTTCGAGCACCGACCGGAAACGTGCGGGATCGACCGGGCTGGATATGCGCTCGCGGACGATAGAACAAGTACCAGACAAACTGCTGTCCGCGCATGGCCGTGAGAGTCGCCAATTGTCCCTGTCTGCTGCCCTGCAACCGGGCGCTTGCATCTTGAACGGTCATGCCGTACATATTCGCCGCATGATCGTCCTTTCCTTTCGTCACCGGGGTCTGCGCCAGCTATACGAGAACAACTCGTCCCGGCTGATGAAACAGGACCTGGCGGAGCGGGTGCGCGGCATTCTGGCGGCGCTGGCGATGGCCGAGACCATGGAAGGCTTCACCCGCGGGGCGGCGCCCGGATGGCGGGTCCACCGCCTGTCGGGCGAGCGCCGGAACGAATGGAGCGTTTCCGTGTCGGGCAACTGGCGGATCACCTTCGAGGAACGGAACGGCGCAATCGAGCGCGTGAACCTGGAGGACTACCACTGATGACCAGCGGCGGCATCAAGATGGGTATGGCGCCCCCGCATCCCGGCGCCTTCATCCGGATCGAGGCCCTTGAGGAGCTGGGGTTGAGCGTTTCGGCGGCGGCGCGGATTCTCGGCGTGCGCCGGGCGACGCTTTCGGACCTGCTGAACGGCAACGCCTCGCTGTCGCCCGAAATGGCGCTGCGGGTCGAGAAGGCGTTCGGCCTCAGCATGGACCTGCTGTTGCGGATGCAGGCATGGCACGACGCGACGCTGATGCGCGCGCGGGCCGACGAGATCGACGTTCGGCGCTATCAGCCCGCATGATCGGCTGTAATGAGGCGTGTGCGCTGTTTGGAACTCGTTGCTGAGCAAGGGCTTCCGGACGGGCTGAGATTTTCCTTACCCCAGCGTCGTGTCCGATTGCCGCAGCGTTCGGCGCGACACCGGGACCGGTTTGCCGATTCCGGGTCAGGCTGTTGCGTCACCTGCCGGGCGAAATACTGCTCCGCATAGGTCACCGCCTCGACCGTGCCGTCCCAGAACGTGTTGGCGCCCGTAGGTTCGATGATGAAGACTGTAATGCGCGCGCCTCGGCCACGACCGTAAGCGGTATCTGGACCCCACGTTCGGGTCTGGGTTGACCGATGAGATTTTGCGAGTTCGGGTTGACTGTCGCGTCAGGTGGGGTCGGCCTCGGGCTCGAAATTCCAGGGCAACAGATCGTGGATCTTCGATTGCGGGTGCCCGGCGGCGATCTTCTCCAGCATGCTCTTGAGCCAGGCGTAAGGCTCGACACCGTTCATCTTGCAGGTCTCGATCAGACTGGCGATGCGGCCCCATGAGCGCGCACCCTCGTCGTGGCCCGCGAACAGCGCATTTTTCCTCGACAGAGCAATCGGCCGGATACGATTTTCGACGAAGTTGCTGTCCATCTCGACGCGCCCGTCGAACAGGAACACCAGCATCCTGTCCCACTGGTTGGCGATGTAGGCGAGCTTCTCGCCCAGACGCGAGCGCGGCGAGACGCGCGAGCGCAGTTCGTCGAGCCACACGCCGAAGGCGTTCACCAGCGGCGCCGATTCCGTCCAGCGGATCGCCTGGCGCGTCGCCGGCGGCTCGCCCCGGATTCTGTCCTCGATCGTGTAGAGCTGCGCGATGCGCTCCAGTCCAGCCTTCGCTATCGGCGAGCTGTTGCTGTCGAACACCGTCTCAAGGCCGCGCCTGGCATGACTCCAGCATGCAGCCAGCGTCAGAGCCCCGCCCGGGCGGTCCGGCCGGCCGAGCCGGTTGTGGCCGGCATAGCCGTCGACCTGCACCGTTCCCTGGAAGCCC
>JAJEAZ010000708.1 GCA_022824105.1 Alphaproteobacteria bacterium | reverse complement strand
TGCGGGCGTGGCGGCGGTCTCCGGTTCGGACATGCGCCCGGCGCTCCAGTCGAGCAGGGCGAGGGCTTCGGCGGCGGGCGCCAGCCTTGCGGCCGGCATCGCCGCCAGTTGGGGATCGTTCACGGTCATGCGTGCCTCCTTTCAGGCAAGGCAAAGGGCGGGACGGGATGTCCCTGTTTCGCGCGCCGTCGCGCGGGCGTGGGTGCGCGGGTGCGGGCGGGCGTATCGCGGCGGCGCGGCTCGCGCGCCTGATTGCGCGCGCGAGACGGCAGACGCACCTCTCCCGTCGGTTCCCGCCGGGGTCTTTTTCGCGGCCCCCAGCCAGTCGCTTTCTGCAGAAAAGCCGAAAGGCGGCCCCCGGGGAGCCGCCTCTCTCTACTTTCATTCTACACCATATGGGGGAAAGTCAAGTCCATATGGGAACAGAAAATGAAAATACCGGGCAATTTTCTTGCAAGCCGTTGAATCCAGGAAGAAACCGCAATTGCCCCGGATCCGGTACTATGACCCGCGCCACCGCCGCAGCCGGTGGAGAGCAGGTTCAACCGCTGAAGCTGCCGCCAGAACCAAGAAAGAACCCCGGATCGGCGCTGGCGGCGCCGCCGCGGCGTTTCAGCGAGCGATCGACGCGAGACGCTCGAAATCGGAATCGGCGGTTTCGATAGCGGCTCCATGATGCCGTGCGCAAGCGGCGATGAGCACATCGACGGCCGGAACCGTTACGCCCTGCGCCCTCGCTTGCCGGGCAAGGTCGTAGGCCTGCCGCCATACGCCTTCGTCAATGGGGAGTTCCGGGAGCGTGTCCGCGAATTGGCGAAGAACCTTTCTTTCCCGTTCGCCGCGGGCGCCGTTCCACAACTCCAATTGCACCGGGGGGCACCAGCACGCCCGTCCGCCGGTCAGCGCCGCCGTGACGCGGTCCCGCACCGCAGGGTCTGAAGCTCTTCCGGCGTCATCAGCTCGCTGCATGTGCCGGCGTGTGAGGCCAGTTCGGCCATGCGCATACGGCGATTGAAATCCACGATGGCGCCGACGACGGCTTCGCGCTTCGTCCTAGCCTTCGTGAACCTGATGGCATCCTCAAGCTCGTGGTCCGGAATATCGACGGTGGTCTTCATGATGCCGGAATATGCTTGCGTGGAGGACAAATCAACATCCAGAGGCGTTCGGGAACAGCAGAAACGGAATACGGAGCCTCCCCGCCGGTTGTCCGCCTGAACCGCGCATCAGCCCACCGGCCGGCTTTCCACCTCGAAGCGCTCGGGAGCGGGATCGATGAGACGGGGGCCGTCCGGCGCGATCTCGAATATGGCGAGCGCCCGCTGGACCGCGCCGTCGCGCCGGAAGCGGAAGAAGCCGCCGGCGCCGAAAAAGCCGTCCGGGGCGGTGAGGGCGGTCATGTCGAGCGCGCCCGCGCGGCGGTCCGCCGCCAGCATGGCGGCGATTGCGGTCGCATCGTAGGCGAGGCCCGCAAGACGGGGCGGGGCGGCGCCGTACACGGCTTCGTAGCGCCGGGAGAACAGGTCGAACGCCTCCGGCGGCGAGCCCGCATACCAGGCGCCGGCCAGGCTCGGCTCGTCCAGCGGCAGCCTGTCGGGCCGGACGCCCGTCGCCAGATACCGGACCTGCTTCGGGTCGATACCGTGAAAGGCGAGCAGGGCGGCGGCCGAGCGCAGCGCCTCGCCTTCCGCGGCGATCAGGACGGCGTCGAAGGGCGGGGGCCGTTCGTCGGCCTCCGGCGTGCGCTTGACCGGCGCGCCGGCGAACCTGCGCACCCGCTCGGAAAGCTCCTTCGCGTCGAGTCCGGGAGCCAGGAAACCCTGCCGGACCACGATGGCGCCATGCGCGCGGGCGGCCCGCGCGGCGGCCCCGGCGGCATAGCGGCCGAACCCGGTATCGTAAGCCAGCAGGCCCAGCCGCCTGCGGCCCTCGCCGGCGGCGTGGCCGACCAGCCGCCTGACCTCGTCTTCCGGCGGCAGGCCGAAAAGCCACACGCCCGGCCGGAGGGCCGTGCGGTCGTTCGAAAAGGCGAAGACCGGCAGGTTCGGCGCGCCCGCCGCCTCGGTGGCCGCCGTGACGTTCGATCCGAAAATCGGACCCAGCAGGACGTCGGCGCCCCGTTGCACCGACTGCCGGGCCGCCTGCGCCGCGCCTGCCGGATTGCCGACCGTATCCATCGGCATCAGCACGAAATCCTCGCCGCCGGCGTCGTAAAGCGCCAGCTGGGCGGCGTTCAGCATCGCCGCGCCCAGCTCCGCGTGACGGCCCGAGAACGGCGCAAGCAGGGCCGCGCGAAAACCCTCCGGCTGCGCCGGCGCGGCTGCCGCGGGCCGCTGCGGCGGCACTGCAGCCGGAGCGGTCGTGACGGGCGCTTTCGCGCGGGGCGCGGGCGGGCTAGGCTTGCCCGTCCCGGATTGCTCGCAGGCGGCCAGCGCCAGGCCGAGCAGCGCGAAAGAGGCATAGCGCCAGAATGCCGTGTTCACGACCCGTCTCCGACGGTGCAACGGTGCGCGAAGCTAACCTTCCCGGCCCGGCGCGTAAAGCAGCCGGGACGGCGGCGGGAGGGCTGGCGCCGGGCCTTTACCTGGTGGCGACGCCCATCGGCAATGCGCGCGACATCACGCTGCGCGCCCTCGACATACTGGCGGCGGCGGACCTGGTCGCCTGCGAGGATACCCGCGTGACCCGCCGCCTGTTGCATATCCACGGGCTGAAGGCGCGCCTTACCGCCTACCACGACCACAATGCGGAGCGCGTGCGACCGAGGCTGGTAGCGGCGATCCGGGCGGGAAAGGCGGTGGCGCTGGCGAGCGACGCCGGGATGCCGCTCGTGTCGGACCCCGGCTTCGGCCTCGTGCGGGCCGTCCGGGCGGAGGGCCTCGCAGTGACTTCGGCGCCGGGGGCGAACGCGGCGCTCACGGCGCTGCAGCTCTCCGGCCTGGCGCCCGACCGTTTCGCGTTCCTGGGGTTTCTGCCGGCGCGGCAGGCGGCGCGCCGGCGGACGCTGGCGCACTGGGTCGAGACGCCGGCGACGCTTCTGGCCTACGAGGCGGGGACGCGGCTCGCGGCCTGCCTGGCGGACATGGCGGCGGTGCTGGGCGCGCGCGAGGCGGTGGTCGCCCGGGAACTCACCAAACGCCATGAGGAGATCGCCCGGGGCGGACTGGACGAACTCGCGGCGCGCTATGCGAAGTCCGGCCCGCCCCGGGGCGAAATCGTCATCGTCGTCGGGCCGCCCGGCAGGGCGGCGCCCGCCGAGATTTCCGACACATTGCTGGCCGAACGGATTTCGGCGCTGGGGCTCGCCCGGGCGGCGAGCGAGCTCGCCGAGGTCTCCGGCCGGCCCCGGCGCGACCTGTACAAGCGAGGGCTGGCGCTGCTTGCCGGAGACGGGTGACAGACGCGGCCGCCGGGCCGAACGCCTCGCCGCCTGGCGGTTGCGCCTCGCCGGCTACCGCGTGCTGGCGCGCCGCTACCGGACGCCGGTGGGCGAAATCGACCTGATCGCGCGGCGCGGCCGCCGGCTGGTCGTGGTCGAGGTCAAGGCGCGGCCGACGGAGGCGCTGGCCCGGCAGGCGGTGCCGGAGCGCCAGCGCCGCCGCATCGCGATGGCGGCGCGGCGTTTCCTCGCGGCCAATCCCCGCTATCGCGACCATGCCGTCCGCTTCGATGTCGTCGCCGTGGTGCCGGGGCGGCTGCCCATCGTGATTGCGGACGCATGGAGGGACGAGGACGGCGGCGGGAGGCGGGTCGCATGAGCACGGCGGAAGCCAGGCTGCGCGAGATCGGCGCGCGGGGAGAGGAGCCGTTCGACATCGGCGAGGCGGCGCTGCTGCTCGGCTCGTTCGACCGGCCGGGCGTGCCGCTCGACCGCTACCGCAGCCATTTCGACGAGCTCGCCGAGGCGGCGGGCAGCGCCGACCGGCTGGCTTCCACGCTCGGCGGCGCGTTCGGCTATACGGGGGACCGGGCGACATATGACGATTTGCAGAACGCCAACCTCTTGCGCGTGATCGACCGCCGCAAGGGCCTGCCCGTCGCGCTCGGCATCCTCTACATGGCGGCGGGTCGGCGGCTCGGAGCGCATGTGGAGGGCCTCGACTTTCCGGGGCATTTCCTCATCCGGGTGAACCGGAGCGAGATCGTCGATCCGTTCGAGCGGGGCGCGGTGCGCGAGCCGCCGGCGCTCCGCCAGATGCTGAAGGCGGCGTACGGCCCCTCGGCGGAGCTCGAAACGGCCCACTTCCGCGCGACCGCGGACCGGGGCGTGCTGCTGAGGCTGCAGAACAATATCCGCCTGCGGCTGGCGCGCCGGCGGCAGTTCGAAGCAGCGCTGGCGGCGCTCGAGCGCATGACCTGGATCGCGCCCGGTCTGGCGGAGCTGCTGCGCGAGCAGGCGATGCTGGAAGCCGCGCTCGGCCGGTTCAAGGGCGCGGTCGAGAGCCTGGAGCGCTATATCGCGATGGAGGCCGCCGACGGCGCCCGGCTCGAAGCGGCGGCCCTGATCCAGCGCTTCCGCGCCCGCCTCAACTGACCAGCATGTCATATCCGCTTGACGAATGAGCAAGTATTCCGCCACGCTTCCAATTCACTTGGCCGATTCGGCCGCATGACGAAACGCTTCGACCTACGGCCTTCACGAGCGCCACGGAGCTTTCAACGGGAGGACAACCAATGGCCAAGCTTGCGAGTAAAGCTACTATTATTGCAAGGAAAATTGCTTCGGATAAGCTAATTTCGCTACGAAACGTGTCGATCACCCGACATGGTATTTCTGGATCAACCCGATCAGCTTCTATGAAGCCCAAAACAGCACCCGCGAAGCCGAAGGCATCCAAACAGGCCACTAAATAACACAAATGAACACGCTTTACCGAGAAAATGATGAACAACGAGCGCTAGCGCCAGTTGAAAGGGAAGTAACTGGTAGAGAAGATTATCGAAGTCCCTATCGACGTGATTATGCTCGTCTAATTCACTCTCCATCATTTAGAAGATTGCAGGGTAAAACTCAAGTTTTTCCGGGCGACGAAACGGACTTTTTTCGCAATCGACTTACTCATTCTCTTGAGGTAGCTCAGATAGCAAAATCTATCGCTATCCGATTGAACCATACTGATCCATATCTGAAAACGCAGCCAATCGATGTCGACTTGGTTGAATTGGCAGGACTGGCACATGATCTCGGTCACCCACCTTTTGGACATAATGGTGAGCGAGCATTGGATGATTGTATGAAACGTTATGGGGGTTTTGAGGGAAACGCCCAAACTTTCCATATATTGACCAAGGTAGAAAAGAAAGACTTGATGAAAGGCTCGCTTGAACCTATTGGACCCAATGGATCGGATATGAGGTTGGGCCTCAATTGGTGTTTCCGATCTCTAGCTTCGATTATCAAGTATGATCAGCTGATTCCAGCCAGAAGAGGACGGTATGAAAGATTAAGAAAGGGAATATATACAGGTGATAAGGAGACATTTTTGAAGGTAAAGAAAGCCGTTTGTGCTGATCATGCAGCTGATGGAAAATTCAAAACAATCGAATGTAGCATAATGGATTTAGCAGATGATATTGCATATTCAACGTATGACTTGGAGGATGTTTTTAAAGCAAATTTTTTGACGCCAATCGAGATTCTTGGATCAAGTGAGAAATTATTAAAGAACGTGGCAGAAAAGGTTGAGCGGGCACTAGAGAGAGCGTTTACATCCAAAGATGTAATTCAGACATTATTGGAAATATTTGATTGGTCGGATGAAAGCGAAGAGGATGATCGAGTGGCACGAAAGGAAGGCGGGGACACTTGGCAAGTCGTACGTTCTGCTATGGGGGCTAAACAACTGGCATCCAACGGATACATGAGGACAAAATTTACGGCTGATTTAGTGAGTGAAATTTTGTCGGGTATTAAGGTAACAGTGGACGAGATGAACCCGGTAGTCAGCAAAGTTTGGTTGCAGGAGGATGGAAGGAGGAAAGTTGAAGTGTTGAAGCATTTTACATTTGAGTCGACGATCATGTCCTCGCGGGTCCGAGTGGCAGAGAAAAGGGGATATGCTATCGTAGAGAGAATATTCAAAGAGCTATGTTCGGAGGATGGTCAGATGCTCCTCCCGGATGATTTTCGTGATTTGTACGATAGGTGTAGAGGAGAGCAAGCCAAGAGGAGGGTAATTTGTGATTTTGTGGCGGGCATGACCGATCGATATTGTGTGGAATTTTATGGCCGCATATTTTCGGAGAATCCGCAGAGCATCTTTAAGCCGTTTTGAGCGTCATGGTAGCTGGACAGCCTCATGGGGACGGTGGTGTAGGGGATTGGCAAAGGACATCGCGCTCGGCGGGCGACGGAGTGGTTAAAGCAGTTGCTGGATAGTGCAACGGATAAATATTGAGGCAACGTTGTGGAGGATGTTTTGAGAAAGAAATTTGCGATATGATGCGGCCGCATTCTGCATGTCCCGACCGGATTCCTGACCCATGACTCTCGCCGTCGCCATTCAGATGGACCCTATCGAGAGCGTCGATATCGACGCCGACAGCACCTTTGCGCTTTGCCTCGAAGCCCAGGCGCGGGGTTATTCGCTGTTCCACTACCTGCCGGACGGGCTCGCCTTCCGGGACGGGCACCTGACGGCGCGCGGCCAGCCGATGACGCTCAGGCGCGAGAAGGGCCGGCATTCGACGCTCGGCGCGGCGGAGACGGTGGACCTCGCGGGCTTCGACGTCGTGATGATGCGCCAGGATCCGCCCTTCGACATGTCCTACATCACCGCGACCCACCTGCTGGAGCATATCCACCCCGAAACGCTGGTGGTCAACGATCCGGCGTCGGTGCGCAATGCGCCGGAGAAGCTGTTCGTCACCCGGTTCGAAGGCGTGATGCCGCCGACCCTGATTACGCGCGACGAAGCCGAGATCGCCGCCTTCCGCGCGGAACACCGCGACATCATCCTCAAGCCGTTGTTCGGCAATGGCGGGGCCGGGGTCTTCCACCTGCGCGAGGACGACGAGAACCTGAACTCGCTGCTCGAAATGTTCCTCGCCTCGTCGCGAGACCCCGTCATCGCCCAGCGCTACCTGCCGGAGGTGCGGGAAGGCGACAAGCGCATCATCCTGGTCGAGGGCGAAGCGGTCGGCGCCATCAACCGCGTGCCCGCCGCCGGCGAGTCGCGGGCCAACATGCATGTCGGCGGCACGCCGCTGAAAAGCGGCCTGACGGCGCGGGAGGCCGAGATCTGCGAGATCATCGGCCCGGCGCTGCGCGAGCGCGGCCTTACCTTCGTCGGCATAGACGTGATCGGCGGCTACCTCACCGAGATCAACGTGACCTCTCCCACGGGCATCCAGGAGATCGAACGCTTCGACGGGACGCGGATCGCCGCCCTCATCTGGGATGCGGTCGAGGGACGCCTCGCCGAGCGGGGCGGCGCGGAGCCGGCCAGGTGAGCGGCCGCCCGGCGGTCGCGCATGTCTCGACGGTCGCCTTCGACGGGATCGAGGTGCGCGAGGTCGATGTCCAGGTGCATCTCGGCAGCGGCCTGGCGGCGTTCCATGTCGTCGGCCTGCCGGACAAGGCGGTGGCGGAGAGCCGCGAGCGGGTGAGGGCGGCGCTGGCCGCCATCGGGCTGGGCCTGCCGGCGGAGCGCATCACCGTCAACCTGGCGCCGGCGGACCTGCAGAAGGAAGGCAGCCATTTCGACCTGCCCATCGGGCTCGGCCTGCTGGCGGCGATGGGAGCGGTGCAGCAGGACGACATCGCGGGCCATGTCGCGCTCGGCGAACTCGGCCTCGATGGGGCGCTGACCGCGGTCGCCGGCGTGCTGTCGGCCGCCATGTCGGCGGTAGAGTCGCGCCGGGGCCTGATCTGCCCGGCGGACAACGGGCCGGAGGCCGCCTGGGCGGGCGATCTCGAAGTGCTGGCGCCGAAGACGCTGCTGGCGCTGCTCAACCATTTTCGCGGCCGGCAATTGCTGACGCCGCCGGAGCCCGGAGAGCTCGCCCCCGAGGCGGACGGGCTCGACCTCCACGACATCAAGGGCCAGGAGACCGCCAAGCGGGCGCTGGAGATCGCCGCGGCCGGCGGGCACAACCTGCTGCTGTCGGGGCCGCCGGGGGCCGGCAAGTCGATGCTGGCCGCCCGCCTTCCCGGCGTGCTGCCGCCGCTCCAGCCGGCCGAGGCGCTCGAAGTATCGCGGATCCACAGCGCCGCCGGCGCGCTGGAGGCAGGGCGCATTCCGCGCCGGCGCCCCTATCGGGACCCGCACCACTCCTCGTCCATGACGGCGCTGGTCGGTGGCGGGCAGCGCGCCGCGCCGGGAGAGATTTCACTCGCGCACCGGGGCGTGCTGTTCCTTGACGAATTGCCCGAATTCGCGCGCCCCGCGCTGGAGGCGCTGCGCCAGCCGCTGGAGGTCGGCCGGGTGGCGATCGCGCGCGCCAACCGCCATGTCGCCTATCCGGCCCGCTTCCAGCTGGTCGCGGCGATGAACCCCTGCCGCTGCGGCCATATCGACGAGCCGGACCGCGCCTGCAACCGCGCGCCGCGCTGCGCGGCGGACTATCGCCGGCGCCTCTCCGGCCCGCTGCTGGACCGTTTCGACCTGTTCGTGGACGTGCCGCGCGTGGCCGCCGCGGACCTGGCCCTGCCGCCGCCGGCGGAGAGCAGCCGGCATGTGGCCGCCCGTGTCACAGAGGCGCGCGACAGGCAGACGGCGCGTTATGGAGAGCCGGCCCTGAACGGGGACATCGACAGCGCGCGGCTCGCCGAGGCGGCAGCGCCGGACGAAGCGGGCGTCTCCCTCCTGCAGAGCGCAACGGAGCGGCTCAGGCTCTCGGCGCGCGGCTATCACCGCGTGCTCCGCGTGGCGCGCACGCTGGCCGACATGGACGCCAGCATGCGGGTAGGGCGCCTGCACATCGCGGAGGCGCTGAGCTACCGCCAGGGGCTGTCGGGCTGAGCCGCCCGCCTTATCGGCCGAGCGTTTCGAGGTAGAGCGGGTCGGCGAGCTCGATGGCGGGGCCGTTGCTGTAGTACACCCAGCCGCGAACCCGGACCCGCCGTCCTTCGAGCGACCCCTCCGGGAAGGCGCGCGAGATGCGCCCGCGCCGAAGGTAGATGGTGAAATCCTCGCGCCAGTCCGGGCCGAAATTGACGAAGCTGCTGCGGAAGCCCCGGCGCATCGACAGGACCCGGCCTTCCACGATGGCGAAACGGTCGAGGACCGAACGCGCGCGGTCGGCCGCGACGGCCCGCGCCTCAATCCGCGTCCAGAGGCCCGGCTCGGAGATGCGGGCACGGCGCTCCAGCGCCAGCAGGGCCTGGGCGCGCTCGCGGGAAACGAGCGGCGGCGCGACTATCGCGAGGCCCCGCGCCACCAGTTCGCGCTGCAGCCAGAGCGGGCCCGAAAATACATGCGCGAGGCGCCTGCCGTGCCGGTCGAGGCGGGCGGGCTCCGGCTCGTAGCGGAGGCCGGGCCGCGCCAGGAAGGCCTCCACGACCGGCGCGGCGCCTTCCAGCAGGCGCACGTCGGCAAGCTTCAGGTTTGCGGCGCTCGCGGCAGACGGGCAGGCGAACAGCACCAGGAGCAGGGCGAGGGACAGGCGTGGCATGGGCGTCTGGAAGCATTGCACAGCGTTCATTAGTGTGCAGGCCCCGCGGACGCCCGGGGATTGCAAACGGTCCGGAAAGGAGCGCAGGCGGCATCATGGCGGACGATAGTTCCTATTTCGACCTTGGAGGCTACAGCCGGCCGGTAACGACGTGCTCCGCCGAGGCGCAGCTGTGGTTCGACCGCGGGCTGATCTGGACGTACGGCTTCAATCATGGAGAGGCCGTTGCCTGTTTCCAGCGGGCGCTCGACGCCGATGAGACCTGCGCCATGGCCTGGTGGGGCGTCGCCTACGCATCGGGGCCCAACTACAACAAGCCCTGGGACGGCTTTGACGACGAGGACCTGGTTCGGTCGGTCCGGGCGGCCCGCGAGGCGGCAGAGCGTGCGCTCAGCCATTCCGCTGGCGCCACTGCAGCGGAAAGGGCCCTTATCGACGCCATCGGCAAGCGCTGTCCCTCCGCTCGGCCGGAGGACGGAATGGACGCCTGGAACCATGCCTGGGCCGCGGCAATGAGGGATGTGTACAGTGCCCATCCGGACGATTGCGACATTCAGGCCCTGTTTGCCGAAGCGCTGATGAACCTGACACCCTGGGCGTTGTGGGACCTGAAGACCGGGCGAATTGCCGACGGCGCGCATACGGCCGAGGCGGCCGAGGTGCTCGAGCGCGGCATGGAGGCGCGTGCGGGACGGGGCGACCTGCCGCATCCGGGGCTGCTGCACATGTATATCCACCTGATGGAGATGTCTCCGCATCCGGAGCGCGCGCTGGGCGCCTGCGAACTGCTGCGCGATGCCGTGCCGGACGCCGGGCATCTCCGGCACATGCCGACCCATATCGATGTGCTCTGCGGCGACTATGCCGCGGTCGTGCGTTCGAACGGGGCGGCGATCGCCGCCGACCGCAAGTTTCTGGCTCGCGAGGGCGCGGTCAATTTCTATTCGCTCTACCGCTGCCACAACATCCATTTCAAGATTTACGGTGCGATGTTCCTCGGGCGGTTCCGGGACGCGCTCGATGCGGCGGAAGAAATGGCGGCGGGGCTTCCGGCCGATCTGCTTGCCGTGCGCTCGCCCCCCATGGCCGACTGGCTGGAAGGGTTCGTGGCGATGAAGCTGCACGTGCTCGTGCGGTTCGGGCGCTGGGAGGACATTCTGGCGTTCGACCTGCCGGCGGACCGCAAGCTGTACTGCGTCACGCTCGCGATGACGCATTATGCCCGGGCCGTCGCCAATGCCGTGCTGGGCAATGTCGGGGCGGCGGAGAAGGAAGCGGACGCCTTCGAGGCGGCCTTCGACAAGGTGCCGGACAGCCGATACGTCTTCAACAATTCCTGCCGTGACATCCTGGCTGTGGCGCGGGCGATGATGCGCGGGGAAATAGCCTACCGCCGCGGCGAGCACGCAACGGCCTTCGAGCTTCTGCGCCGGTCGGTGGAACTGTCGGACAACCTCGCCTACGACGAGCCGTGGGGCTGGATGCAGCCGACGCGCCATGCGCTCGGCGCGCTGCTTCTCGAACAGCACCGGGTCGAGGAGGCAGCGGCGGTTTATCGCGCCGATCTGGGCTACGACGCCACCGTGAGCCGCGCGTGCCAGCATCCCGACAATGTCTGGAGCCTGCAGGGCTATTTCGAGTGCCTTGAGCGTCTCGGGCGCAAGGACGAGGCGGCGATCGTCCGGCAGAAGCTGGATATCGCCATGGCACGGGCGGACGTGCCGATCACGGCGTCCTGCTTTTGCCGCAAGTCTGCAGCCTGAGCGGGGTGGAGGAGCTGGCCAAGATCGGTGTCTGGAAGCCTTGCAAAGCGGCCGCTAAGGTTTGAGCGATGGGCGGGCGGACGGATCTCTTTCCGGCAATAGAAGCGGCTGAGAGCGGCATGCTGCCGTTGGACGGCGGCCATGTCATGTATTGGGAAGAGGCGGGCAGCCCAAGGGGCCTGCCGGTGCTCTTCCTGCATGGCGGGCCGGGAGCCGGCTGCACGCCGGCCTATCGGCGCTTCTTCGACCCGGCGGCCTACCGCATCCTGCTGTTCGACCAGCGCGGCGCCGGCCGTTCGACGCCGGGCGCGGAGACGCAGTCGAACACCACGCAGCATCTCATCCGCGACATCGAGACACTGCGCCGGCACCTGTCGGTGGATCGGTGGCTGGTGTTCGGCGGGTCCTGGGGCAGCACGCTCGCGCTTGCCTACGGAGAGGCGCATCCGGAACGCTGTCTCGGTTTCGTCCTGCGCGGCGTCTTCCTCGGGCGGCGGGCAGAAGTCGACTGGTTCCTGCACGGCATGGGCACCTTCTTCCCGGAGGCGCACAGGGCGTTCCTCGCGCCGATCCCGCCCGAGGAGCGTGGCGACGGGCTGCTGGCGGCCTATCACCGCCGGCTGATGGACCCGGATCCGCGCGTCCACCTGCCCGCCGCGCGCGCCTGGTCGCGCTACGAAAGCGCCTGTTCCGCGCTGAGGCCCGGCCCCGCGGACACGGCCGCCGTGGCCGGAGACCGCGCCGCCCTGTCGCTTGCGCGGCTGGAAGCGCACTATTTCAAGAACCGGCTGTTCCTCCGGGACGGCCAGCTTCTCGACGACCTCCACCGGGTAGAGGGCCTGCCGGCGACCATCGTCCAGGGGCGCTACGATGTCGTCTGCCCGATCGCGACAGCGGACGAACTGGCCCGCGCCTGGCCCGGAGCGGACTATATGCCCGTGCCGGAGGCCGGCCATTCGGCGATGGAATTCGGCATCCGCTCGGCCCTGGTCTCTGCAACGGAGCGGATGAAATATCGCCTGGCCGCGATGGCGTGACCTGGAAGCGCCGGTGCTGGAAGACGCCGGTCTGCTGTGCCAGATTAGGACTTCTTCGGCTGGAGGACATGTCATGGACGGGCAGGAAGCGATCGGGAACGAGGCTGCGGCGAAGGCGGGAACGGAGTCCTCCGCCTATGTGCCGCCGCTCCAGCTGACGGAAGGCCAGCCGCCGCCCATCGCGGCGAATGGCGGCCTCTCCTACATGTCGTTCGACCGGGACGGCGATGCCGGAACCGCAGCCGCGATGGAGGCGGCGTTCCGGGAGATTGCCGACGGACACAGCAAGGCGCTCACAGACTGGATCGGGAATGCGCCTCCGGGGCCCATCGAGACCAAGTGGGGTCCGGGGTTTCGCGGATATCAGGAATGCGTGGACTATATCCGCGCCAACGGCATCGAAGCCCCCGAAGGCGGCGTGGCGCTTCCCCTGCGCTACACCGTTTACGAGCACCCGTCCTACTCCATCGTGCCGTCCAACGCGCTCTGGCGGGACCCGGCGCGCAAGGCCGATGCGGAATTGCTGCGCAAGGCGGAAGACGAAAGCAGGGACCGCAGCCTCTACTTCCCGCAGGTGCTGCGCGATGCGCGCCGGATCGGCGAATATTATCCGGGCCTGTCGCCCGACAGCCCGGAATGCATGGACAGGCTTGGCGTCTCGCTGGCGCACCTCGAATCCAGGTGCGAGAACTTCTACGACTCGGCGGAAGTGGAGCGCGTGTTTTATCCGGAGATCGAGAAGCTCCTGCTGGAGTTCTTCCCGGATGCGACCGACGCGCTGGTCTATAACCACGATGTATTCGACAAGGATTACCAGGGCGACCGCACGGAAGACCAGGACGCCAGGAATCCCGGCGTGAACGCCCGTTACGCCAACCTCGTGCATAACGACCTGAACGACAATAGCGGGCGCGTGCGCTGCCGCGAGTTGCTGACGAAGAACCTCAGGAATTTCGGGCGCACTCAGCACTACACGGAGGCGGAGGCCGACGCGAAGATGTCGCGGCGGTTCATGTCGATCAACCTCGCCAAGCCGATGGAGACGGTTGAGCAGTTCCCCTTCGTGCTCTGCGCGTGGCCTTCCTTCGCCGACCAGCCCTATATCAACAACTACCGTATCTATGACGACCGGGTGGGCGAGACGACCCGCTTCACCTACCGTCCGGACCATGAGTGGTACTGGTTCCCGCGGCAGGGACCGACGGAAGTGTCGATGCTGAAATGCTACGACTCGGTCACGGACGGCTCGGTGTCGCGCTGGTCGTTCCACACGGCCTGCCAGGACCCGACGGTCCCGGCCGATGCCTCCTGCCGCAAGAATGTCGTGGTCCGCTCCTACGTCTTCTTCTAGGAGTGCGAGAGGAGTCCGGCGGATAACAGGACGGCCGCGACGCCGCGTGTTGCTCAATATTCGTCGCGGCGGCGCACCCAGGTCATCGGGAACGGCAGGTCCTGCTCATCGCGGCCTTTCGGCACAATGTCGAGAAGCTGGTAAGCGGCATTCATCGCGTCCAACCCGCGCGAATAGCAGGAATAGGTGTGGAACAGCCGCCCGGCCTCGTCCTTGCAGAAGGTGCTGAGCCCCGGGGCCTCGCTGCCGCGCATGGGCGTTTCGCGGTAGTTGTAGGAGACCGGCCCCGCCGCCAGCGCGTCTTCGTCAAAGGAAACGCCGAAATCCATGTTGAAGCGGCTCGCCAGCGACGAGACCCACGGAAAACGCCAGCCCATCCGGGCGTGGTAGGCGAGAAGCGTCGCGAGAGGGGCGCGCGACACGGCCGCGAACGCGACATCCCGGGCCGCCAGGTGGACGACCATCGGGTCGTAGCCGTCGGCCCAGAAGGAACAGCTCGGGCAGCCCGCCTCCCAGTCCGGCCCGAACATGAAATGCGAGACGATGAGCTGGCTCCTGCCG
>JAJEAZ010000639.1 GCA_022824105.1 Alphaproteobacteria bacterium | reverse complement strand
GGATGCGAACGAGGCCTGGCGGGTCGAGCAGGCGATGCGCGCCATGACGCTCTTGCAGCCCTTCGACCTCGTCTGGCTGGAGGAGCCGATTGCGCCCGACAACACGGCCGGCTACGCGCATCTGCGCTCGCTGGGCCTGGTGCCGCTGGCGGCGGGCGAGAACCACCACACGCTCGCCGAGTTCGCGGCGCTGATCGGGGCCGGCGGGGTCGATTTCCCGGAGCCCGACCTCACCACCTGCGGCGGCGTCACGCCCTTCATGAAGGTGGCCCGCCTCGCCGAGGCGCACGGCCTGCCGGTGATGAGCCACGGCGCGCACGACCTGCATATCCACCTGCTGGCGGCGGCCCCGAACGCGGCCTACCTGGAGTGGCACGCCTTCGGCCTCGACAAATTCATGGCCGACCCGCTGACGGTCGAGGACGGCTGCGCCCGCGCCCCCGACCGCCCCGGCCACGGCATCGCCTTCGACTGGCAGGCGCTCGCGGCGCACCGGCCGGGCTAGGCGGCGGAGGCTACAGGGCGGCGAAGGCGGGCGCGTGCTCGATGCGCGGCCCGCTGAGGCCGCCCGGCGCGAGCGCCAGCCCCATCAGCGCCGGGCCCGCATAGGGCGAGTCCATGTCCGCCACGCTTTCCGGGCGGAAGCCGAAGCGCCGGTAATAGGCCGGGTCTCCCAGCACGACGACACCCTGCCAGCCGTCCCGCTTCGCCCGGTCGAGCCCGGCCTCCACCAGCAACGCGCCGATACCCCGCCGCCGCCGGTCCGCACGGACCGCAAGCGGCGCAAGCGCAAGGGCGGAGGCAGGCGCGCGCAGCCTCGAAAACAGCACATGCCCCACGACATCCCCGGCCTCGACAGCAACCAGTGACAACACCGCATCCCCGCCCCCGCAAAGCCGCTCCACCAGCCGCGCCTCGGCGGAAGTCGGAAATGCCGCCCGCAGAAGCCGCCCGACCGCCTCCCGGTCATCGGCGGCCTCCGGGCGGATCGAGCCGGCCACGTGCCCCTGAATGCGGGCGCCATGGCCGATTGCGTCCCGGCATTGCACTATGTTGTGAAACGCAGTTGCATTCCCAGCGCGCGGGTAATCCGCATGACGGTGGCGAAGGTAGGGTTTCCGTTCTCGGACAACGCCTTGTAGAGCCCCTCGCGTGTCATGCCGGCGTCCCGTGCAAGAAGGCTCATGTTTTGTGCGCGGGCGATGTCGTTCAACGCCGCGCGGATCAGGCTGCCATCGCCCGGGTCTTCCTCCGCGCAGGCTTCGAGATAGAGACGTGCATCCTCCTTGCTGTGAAGATGCGCTGCGGCGTCCCATCGCGTGAATGTTTCGATCATGCCTGTCTCCAATCCTTCGCTATGCGTCTGGCGCGCGGGATGTCTCGCTGCTGGCTGTCCTTGTCGCCCCCGCAAAGCATGATTGCGGTTGTCCCGTCACGCATGAAATAGAGGCGGTAGCCGGGCCCGTTGTGAATGCGTATCTCGGATATACTGCCGCCCAGGTTCCTCGCATCGCCAAAATTTCCAAGCGATATGTTCCGTAGTCGTGCATTGATCCGGGCAACCGCGCCCCGATCCCGCAAATCGTGAAGCCACCTCTTGAAGGTAGAGCTTTCGACGATTTCGATCATGCCCGGAATGTAAACTGTAGTTTACAGTCAATCAAGCGTTCGGGCGGACCGGCCAATGTCCCTCAAAGCCCCCAGCGCAATGCCAGCAGGTCCAGCGGCCGGGCCAGTTCCAGCAAACCTTCCAGCACTTCCGGTTCGAGCGGCGCGAGGGGCGCGCGGACTTGGGCGGAGCGGATGACGCCGCCGGCCTTCATCGCCGCCTTGCAGGCGCGGAGGCCGCACTGGCGGTTCTCGTAGTTGATGAGCGGCAGCACGCGGGCATATGCGGCGGCGGCTTCCGCCCGCCGGCCTTCCCGGTGAGCGTCCATGACGGGTTTCAGCAGGTCCGGCAGGAGGGCGCTCGGCATCGTGCCGGTGGCGCCGGCGTCGAGGTCGGCCATCAGGGTAATCGCCTCCTCGCCGTCGAACGGCCCCTCTATGGCGTCGCCGCCGGCCCGGATGAGCGCGCGCAGCTTCGTGGCGGCCTGCGGCGTCTCGATCTTGAAATAGGCGACCCCGCCGATCTCCCGCGCGAGCCGGGCGAGGAAGGGCACGGAGAGCTCCACCCCGGAAAGCGGCGCATCCTGCACCATGACCGGCAGGCCGGCCTCCGCCGCCCGGGCGAATTGCTCGTAAGTCTGCGCCTCCGTGCCCCGGAGCCCGGTCCCGTGATAGGGCGGCATCAGCATGACCATCGCGGCGCCCAGCTCCGCCGCCCGCCGGCAGCGCTCCACCACGATCCGGGTCGAGAAATGCGAGGCCGCGACGATGACCGGCAGGCGGCCCGCGACATGCTCCAGGCAGGTCCGGGCCAGCGTCTCGCGCTCCTCGTCCGAGATCAGGAACTGCTCGGAATAGTTGGCGAGGATGCAGAGCCCGTCCGAGCCCTGGTCCACCATGCAGTCGATGACCCGCCTCTGCCCTTCGAGGTCGAGGTCTCCGGTTTCGGTGAAGACGGTCGGGACGACCGGCCACACGCCGCGCCAGGGTCCTGCCATGCTGTTCACTCCCGATCCCCGAATGCCGGTGTGCGCCAGCTTACGCGATTTCCGCCGGACCCGGTTCGGGCCTTATTCTTGCCGGAGCCGCTCCGGCCGTCGGGGGTGAGGACATGACGCGCGACCTGCATCCGTTTCTCCGCCATCCCGGCCATCCCCTGCCGGCCGCGATCGCGCATCGCGGCTATTCCGCCCGGTATCCCGAGAACACGATGGCGGCCTTCGCCGCCGCGGTCGAACTCGGCTACCGGGTTGTCGAGACCGACGTTCACGCCACCGCCGACAATGTCCTCGTCGTGTTCCACGACAGCCGCCTGGACCGCCTCACGGACATGCGCGGCTTCGTCTCGGAGAGGAGCTGGCCGGAACTCTGCCGCGCCCGCGTCTGCGGACGGGAACCGATCCCGCGCCTCGAGGAGCTGCTGACCACCTGGGACTCGCTGCGGGTGAACATAGACCCGAAGCAGGACAGCGCCGTCGGGCCCCTGCTCGATGTGCTTCGGGACACCGATGCGTGGGACCGGGTCTGCGTGGGATCGGATTCGAGCCGGCGCCTTCGCCGCATCCGGGCCGCGGCCGGTGACCGGCTTTGCACGTCAATGGGCACGGTCGAGGTCGCCCGTCTCTGGCTGGCCGGCCATTGCGTGCCTCTCGGCGGATTTGCGGCCGATTGCGCGCAGGTCCCGCCGCGCCGCTACGGAGTCCCGGTCATCGACCGCGCATTCATGGCGGCCGCGCACGCCCGCGGCCTGCCGGTGCATGCCTGGACCATCAACGACGAGGCGGAGATGAACCGCCTTCTCGCTCTCGGCGTGGACGGGATCATGACCGACGAGGCGGAACTCCTGAAGCGGGTGTTCCAGAGCCAGAACATCTGGACCGGGTAAATGCCGGCAAGGTTCCGGGTCCCGGCAGTCCTGCGCGCCGGCCGGGGGCCTGCCCCCTGAGCAACCGGATAGATGGAGCAAGGACTTGGGAATCGCTATGCTGGGATGCAACGAGGGGCGGTTGTCTGTGCTAGGTATGCTCATCGCGATGCGTGACCCCATCCATCCGGGCGAAACCTTGCGGGAGGACCTCGACGCTCTGGGCATGAGTGCAGCCGAACTGGCCCGGCGGATCGAGGTTCCGGTGAACCGCATTACCGAAATCCTGAACGGGCGCCG
>JAJEAZ010000019.1 GCA_022824105.1 Alphaproteobacteria bacterium | reverse complement strand
TCCCTCCATGCTCTTGCATGTTTCCGCTTGGGAGGACTTCTCGACGGTCCTTTCAGTTTCGGCCGAGGCGGTCCCGGCGGGTGGTGGATTGTTTTCGAACCCGAACTCCATCTCGGCGGGGACATCCTCGTTCCGGACCTCGCCGGCTGGCGCAGGACCACGATGCCGGACTATCCCGATGCGCCCTACTTCACCATCGCGCCGGACTGGGTCTGCGAAGTGCTGTCGCCCTCGACGCGCAATCTGGACCTCGGCGGAAAGCGGCAGATTTACGCCAGGGAAGGCGTGAAACACCTCTGGTTCGTCGAACCCGTGGGCCGCAGCCTGCAGGCATTCGAGCTGCAGGCGGAAGACTGGGTCGCCCTCGCTTCCGTTCACGAGGCCGAAACCGTGTCGCTGCCGCCCTTCGACGATATAGGCTTCCCGCTCGACGCCCTCTGGCCCTGAAGCCGATTTCCCTACCGCGGCGCCAGCCTTATCGCGCCGTCGAGGCGGATGGTTTCGCCGTTCATGTAGTCGTTGCGGACGATCTCCATGACGAGGGAGGCGAATTCGCGGTCGCGGCCGGTGCGCTTCGGGAAGGGCACCTGCTTGCCGAGCAGGTCGAGCGTCGAGTCGGGCAGGCCGGCGAGCAGGGGCGTGTCCATGATGCCGGGCGCGATGGTGCACACCCGCACGCCCCAGCCGGCAAGGTCGCGCGCCGCCGGCAGCGTCATGCCGACGATGCCGGCCTTGGCCGACGCATAGGCGATCTGGCCGATCTGGCCCTCATAGCCCGCGACGGAGGCGGTGTTGACGACCACGCCGCGCAGGCCCTCGCCGTCCGCCGGCTCCAGCTTCGCCATATCCTCCGCCGCCTGCGAGAGCATGTTGAAGGAGCCGAAGAGGCAGATATCGACGATGCGCTTGTAGTTCTCGAACGGGATGCGCCGGCCGTTGCGGTCCACGATGCGCTGGGAGCCGCCGACGCCGGCGCAGTTGATGCAGATGCGCGCGATGCCGTGCGCCTCGCGGGCGGTCGAGATCGCCGCCGCCACTGCCTCCTCGCTCGTCACGTCGCAGGGCACCGCGAGCGCGCCGATCTCCTGTGCGGTTTCTTCGGCGAGTTCGGCATTGCGGTCCAGCAGCGCCACCCGCGCGCCGGCCGCCACGAGCGCCGTTGCCGTGGCGCGCCCGAGCCCGGACGCCCCGCCGGTCACCAGCGCCGCTTCGCCCTTCGCTTCCATGCGCTTTCCCCTCCGCGTTCCGAAGCCGGGCGGACTCTGCCACAACCGGCTGCCGCTTTCGACGCGCTTGATTTCCGCGCGTCCTCGTCCATTATGCGTCCCTTCCGCGCGGCCCCTTCGTCTAGCGGTCCAGGACGCCGGCCTCTCACGCCGGAAACACGGGTTCGAGTCCCGTAGGGGTCACCAGCGCGCTGATGTTTTGAAGCCATTCCAGGGAGTTGCCCTCTGTCTTTGTCCGGCCGGACCCTTCGGCGGGGCGCGGCTTGGCCGGCTCGACGGAGGCGGGGATGAAACGCCAGCTCCACCTGAACCTGTTCATCTATGCCCGCGGCCACCATGAGGCGGCCTGGCGGCACCCCAGGGCTCCCAAGCGCGAGTTGCTGGACATCGACCATGTCGTCGAATGCGCGCGGAAGGCGGAAGCGGCGCACATGGATTCGATCTTCCTCGCCGACACGCTGGGGCTGGCGCCCGACTCGGACCGCACGGCCCGCATGTATCTGGACCCGCTCACCACCCTGGCGGCGACCGCCATGGCGACGAGCCGCATCGGGCTCATCGGCACGGCTTCGACGACGCACTCCGAGCCCTTCAATATCGCGCGCATGTTCGCCTCGCTGGACCATATCAGCCGGGGCCGGGCAGGCTGGAACATCGTGACGTCCTTCAGCATCGCCGGGGCCAACAATTTCGACAGCCGGGGCCGGCGCCCCCATGCCGACCGCTACGAGCGCGCGGACGAGTTCGTGGAGGTCGCCCGGAAACTCTGGGACAGCTGGGCGGACGACGCCATCCTGGACGACCGCGAGGCCGGCTACTACTACCGCCGCGAACGGGTGAGGCCCATCGACCACCACGGCCCCTACTACGATGTGGCGGGGCCGCTGAATATCCCGCGCGGCCCCCAGGGGTGGCCGGTGCTGGTCCAGGCCGGGTCCTCGGACACCGGCAAGACCTTCGCGGCAAGGCACGCCGAGGCCGTCTTCACCGCCCACATGACCAAGGCGACCGCGCAGGAGTTCTACAAGGACCTGAAGGCGCGAACGGTAGCGAGCGGACGGCCGGCGGACCAGTGCCTGATCCTGCCCGGCATCAGCATGGTCATCGCCGGCACGGAGGCCGAAGCGAAGCGCATGGAGCGGGAGCTCAACGAGATGGCCGACGTCGAGTCGAGCCTCTCCCGCCTCTCCCAGCGCTTCGACGGGCACGACTTCTCGCACATCCCGCTCGACCGCGTGCTGACGGCCGGCGATTTCCCCGACCCGGCGGAGAACCAGAGTTCGCGCGGCCGCACGGAGCTGATCGTGGGCGCCGTCGAGCGTGAGACGCTGACGATGCGCCAGTTGCTGGGGAAGCTGGCCGGCGCGCGCGGGCATTTCGTCATGGCGGGGACGCCCGAGCAGGTCGCCGACACCATCGAAGAATGGGTCGATGACGGCGCAGCCGACGGGTTCAACGTCATGCCGCTGCTTCTCCCGCACATGCTGGACGTGTTCGCCGACGAGGTCGTGCCGATCCTCAAGCGCCGCGGGCGCTTCCGCACCGAGTATGCGGGCGTTACGCTGCGCGACCATTACGGCCTGCAACGGCCGTCGGCATAGCGCCGGACAGTTGAACGGGGCGGACGCTTCGGGAGATTTTCCCATGAGGAACACAGGACATGGCGGCTTGAGCGCAAACGCCGAAGCCGCACGGCATATCGACGAAGCCATACGCGCGATGACGCTCAATTTCGGCGACGCCAATAGCTGCCTGGCCGAGGCGCGCGAGGCCGATCCCGGCTGCGCGATGGCGGATATCCTCGAAGCCTGGCTCCTGGCGCTGACCAAGGACGGCGCCCAGCTGGCGCGCGCGCGGACGCTGCTCTCCGGCGTCGCCGAAGCCGGGCTGACGGAGCGCGAGGCGCAGCATCTGGCGGCAGCGCGCCTCGCTGCGGAGGGCCGGTGGCCGTCGGCCGTCGCCGTGCTCGACCGCCATCTGATGGAGGATCCGCGCGATCTGGCGGGCCATCAATGCGCGCTACGCCTCGACGGCTATCTCGGCCGCTTCCATCGCCAGGCCGCCCGCGCCGCCCGCGCCCTGCCGTTCTGGTCGAAGGACGAGCCGGGCTACGGCATCATGCTGTCTTTCTACGGTTTCGGCCTGGAGGAGTTCGGGGACTACGCCCGCGCGGAGGAGGTCGCCCGCGCCGCGGCGGAGCTCGAACCCTACGGCTACTGGCCGCACCACACCGTCTCCCACGTGCTGGAGATGACCGGCCGGCCGGAGGAGGGCGTCGCCTGGATGGACAGCCGCCAGCCCTACTGGTCCGATCCCGGGTGCAACAACCGGGTCCACATCTGGTGGCACAAGGCGCTGTACCACATCGAGCTCGGCCAGTTCGAGGACGCGCTGGCGCTCCATGACGATGAAATCCTGCCTGCGATGCGCGTGGCCGGCACGCAGCTCTGCAACGCCGCGTCGCTGCTCTGGCGGTTGGAGACGCTCGGTTGCGAGGCGGGCGAACGCTGGACCCGGCTGCTGCCGCTCTGGCAGGGGCTGCTGCCCGGCATGACGAGCCCGTTCAACGAGGTCCATGCCGCCATGACCGCGCTGCGCGCGGGCGACAGGGCGGCCTATGAGGAGGTGCTCGGCGGCATGAAGCGGACGGCCGCCGCGAACAGCGAGATTGCGCCCGCCTACCGGGACATCTCCATCCCCGCCGCCGAGGCGATGGCCTGCTTCACCGAGGGCGACTATGCCGGCGCCGTTGACGGCCTGCTGACGGCCGAAGCCCATCTCTGGCGCATGGGCGGCAGCGTTGCGCAGCGCGATCTCGTGGTGTGGACGCTCGCCGCGGCGGCCGTCCGCGCAGGCCGGCGCAATGTTGCGCTGGCGCTCGCCAACGAACGGCTGGCGCTCAGGCCCGGGAGCGCCGTGAACCGGCGTTTCCTGCAGGAGGCTCAAGCCATAGCGGCCTGACGCCCGCCGCAAGGGCGCCGCGCAGAGCATGACCCTGGCGACACATGCGGGTCAGGGGTCGGTCGGGATTTCCTCGATCACTGCGACCGCGCCGTCGCGGCCGATCCTGAGCAGGAAGACCTCGCCGGAGGCGGCCCACCGGCCGGTGAGCGCCGTGATGTTCACCTGGTGGGTGACCAGGACCACGGTTTCGTGTGGGGGCAGGCCGCGCAGGAATTGCCGGAGTTCCGCTGTCTGCCCGTCGGCCCGGGCGCGATCCCGGAAGAACGAGTTGAGCGCGGGCAGAGGCTCGACGGGACCCAGGTCCAGCAGCCGGGCCGTGTCGCGGCAGCGGCACCACTGGCTGGTGAGGACCCGGTGGACGGTCACGCCGGCGGCGCGGATGGCAGCCCCGATCCGGCGCGCCTGCGCCCGGCCCTGCGCATCGAGATTGCGCTGGGAGGCGCAGTCGCCGAGCGCGAAGGACTCGGGGTCCCCGGTCCCCGGCGCGAGGGCATGGCGCATGACGGCGACGGTGCCGGGTTCGGACAGGCCGGCAAAGCGCGCGTCGGCTGCTGCCGGCGCCGGGAGGAGCAAGAGCGCCGCCATCAGGGCAACGGCGAGAAGTCCGGACGGACCGGCTGGCGGCTGCATGAAATGACGGGGGCGGACCGGAGTCCGCCCCCCGGAGTGCCGCCCTACTTCAGGGCCTCGTCGGTGATCGCGTGCGTCCAGGCGCCTTCCGGAGCCTTGGTGATGACCGGGTCCGAGCCGCCTTTCAGAAGCGTCGCGACGGTGCGCTCGTAATCGGCGGGGTCCAGCGCGCCGCTGCTGCCTGCGGTCAGCTTGGCGATCTCGCCCATCATGCGCTTCTGGTGCTTCTCGGTCTGGGCGCCGGTCGCGTCGTTCTCCAGCACGATCTCGGCGGCGTCGTCGGGATTCGCCTCGGCCCATTTCCAGCCCTTCATCGAGGCGCGCACGAAGCGGACCATCCTGTCCCGGAACGCCTCGTCCTCGAGCGCGGACTCGAGCACATAGATGCCGTCTTCGAGCGTGGCGACGCCTTGGTCCTCATATTTGAACACCACGAGATCGTCAGCCGAGAGGCCGGCGTCGATGACCTGCCAGTATTCGTTGTAGGTCATGGTCGAGATGCAGGCGGCCTGGCCCTGCAGGATCGGATCGACATTGAAGCCCTGTTTCAGGACGGTCACGCCTTCCGCGCTGCCGTCGGTCGGGATGCCGACCTGGCTCATCCACGACAGGAAGGGATATTCGTTGCCGAAGAACCAGACGCCGATGGTCTTGCCCCGGAAGTCCTCCGGCGTCTTGATGCCGGTGTCCTTGCGGCAGGTCAGCATCATGCCGGAGCGCTTGAAGGGCTGGGCGATATTGACGAGCGGCAGGCCCTTCTCGCGGGTGGCGAGCGCGGAGGGCATCCAGTCGAGGATCACATCGGCGCCGCCGCCGGCCAGCACCTGCGGAGGCGCGATGTCCGGGCCGCCGGCCTTGATCTCGACTTCCAGGCCTTCCTCGGCATAGAAGCCCTTGTCCGCAGCCACATAGTAGCCCGCGAACTGCGCCTGCGTGACCCATTTGAGCTGCAGCGTGACCTTGTCGGTGGCCTGCGCGGAGGCGGCCGACAGGGCGAACATCGCCGCCGCCGCGAAGATTGCTGTCCTTCTCATGTCACTCTCCCTGGCAATGAAGCATTGCGGTTGCTGCTATCCCCGGATCGACGGATGCCAATGGGTGACGGTCCGCTCGACCAGCGTTACGCAACCATAGAATGCCGATCCTGCGAAGGCCGCAACCGCAATCTCGGCCCAGACCATGTCGAGCGCCATGCGGCCGATCTCGGTCGAGATGCGGAATCCCATCCCCACAATCGGCGTCCCGAAAAACTCTGCAACGATGGCGCCGATGAGCGCAAGGGTGGTGCAGATTTTCAGCCCGTTAAAGATGAACGGACCGGCGGCGGGCAGCCGCAGTTTCCACAGCGTCTGCCAGTAGCCGGCCGCATAGGTGCGCATCAGGTCCCGCTGCATGGGCTCGGACATGCGCAGCCCCTCGATGGTGTTCACCAGCATGGGGAAGAAACACATCACGACGACCACGGCGGCTTTCGACTGCCAGTCGAAGCCGAACCACATCACCATGATGGGCGCGATCCCGACGATGGGCAGCGCTGCCGCGAGGTTGCCCATGGGCAGCAGGCCCCGCTGCAGGAAGGGCGAGCGGTCGATGGCGACCGCCGTCAGGAACGCCGCGCCGCAGCCCATGGCATAGCCCGGCAGGACCGAGCGGATGACCGTCTGCACGAAATCGGCCCAGAGGACCGGCAGGCTGGCCGCGAAGGCCACCGAGATCATCGAGGGCGCCGGCAGGATGACCGCCGGCACGTCGAAGCCGCGCACCAGCCCCTCCCACATCGCCAGCAGCGCCGCCCCGAAAATCGCCGGCACCAGGGCGCGCGTCAGCCGGCCCGGGCGGCGCACGAGCCAGACATTGGCGGCCCATCCGCCCAGCCACGCGGCAATCGCGACCGCGATCCAGCTCATCGCATCTGCCCCGTCCGGCCGAGCACCGCGCGCTGCGCCAGCCCGACCGCGCCCACCATCAGGGCCGCGCATATCGCGGCGCCGAAGAGCGCCGACCAGATAATCAGCACCTGGCCGTAATAGCTGCCGTTCAGCATCCGGGCGCCGAAGCCGCCCTGGCTGCCGGTGGGCAGCTCGCCGATGATCGCGCCCACGAGCGCAATGGCGATCGCGACCTTGAGGGACGCGAACAGGTAGGGCAGCGAGGAGGGCCAGCGCAGCTTCCAGAAGACCTGCCAGGCGGACGCATTGTAGGTGCGCATCAGGTCCAGCTGCATGTCGTCGGGCGCGCGCAGCCCCTTCACCATGCCGACCGCGACCGGGAAGAAGCTCAGATAGGCCGAGATCGACGCCTTCGCGAGCAGGCCCGAGATGCCGATATTGTAGAGCACCACGATAATCATCGGCGCGATCGCCAGAATGGGTATCGTCTGGCTGGAGATGACCCAGGGCATGGCGGAAAGGTCCATCGCCCGGTTGTGCACGATCCCGACCGCCAGCAGGATCCCGAGGCCCACTCCCATGATGAAGCCGAGCAGCGTCGCCGACAGCGTGATCCAGCCGTGATAGACGAGGCTGCGCTTGGACGTGACGCGCTTCTCGACCGTGGTCTTCCAGATCTCGACGGCGACCTGGTGCGGCGCGGGCAGGACGGGACGCTCCTGCGACATGGTGGCGGGCACGATCTCGGCCCAGCCGATCCCGACGCCCGCGCGGGCCGCCTGGTCGCGCTCCCACTTGGCGTTGAGAAAGACGGCGCCGACATACCAGACCGCCAGGATGGCAAGGCAGATCGTCGCGATCGAGAGGACGGTCCGCATCAGCCCCGCCGCGCTGCCGGACGCTGCTGGAAACCTCCTCCCCCGCTTGCGGGGCTACCGCATGCACAGATCTCGTTTTGCCTTGTATACGGTGCGCCGACTGGCCCGGCTACGTCCCGCTCTACGCCCCCTTTCGTCACCCCGGCCCCCGAGCCGGGGTCTAACCATGGCTCCCGATGCCGCCGCAACCGGCAAAGAACGAGATCGACCGCCGAAGCTGCCGCCAGAACCGAGGCTGGGCCCCGATGGGGTGGACGCCTCCTTCCTCCGGCATCGCGATGTGCCAAGGTAGCGGTGTCGAAACGAACCCTACGGGAAGGAGGCATCCAATGAAGGAAGCTAGCATCATCGGGATCGACCTGTCGAAGAACAGC
>JAJEAZ010000176.1 GCA_022824105.1 Alphaproteobacteria bacterium | reverse complement strand
AGGGCGGTCATCCGGCCGATCTCTATTTCGGTATTTCTAACTAAATCGAAATATGCCGATGCTGGCACAAGCCGTCAACCTCGTCCGCGCAACATTCCTTCAGCAGGAAACCCAGCGTTTCGTTCATCGCCTCGGCATTGGCGCGGCAGATGAGCGTGGTGCCGCGCCGCTCCCGGCTCATCAGGCCGCAATCGACCAGCCGGCGCAGATGGTGCGAGAGCGTGGACCGGGGCACGCCCGTGCGCTCGTGGATGTCGTTGACGGCAAGCCCCCCCTCGCCCGCCCGCACCACATGGCGGAACACGGCAAGCCGCGTCTCGTTGCCGAGCACTTCGAGGCGGACGGCGATTTCACCAAGCGTCATGGGCGCGCAGTATAGACGGAAAACCGGCGGCGCCGCGCCGGAACCGGGACTGGCCCGCCCGCCGGGCCGAACGCCGGTCAGGCGAAGCGGCAGGCGTCGTCGAAATCGAGCCTCGGATGGCGCGGGAAGAGCACCGATTCGTCGCCGTGGCCGATATTGCAGAGGAAGTTCGCCTTGACGCTGGTGCCGGAAAAGAACGCGGCGGTCGCCTTGTCCTTGTCGAAGCCGGACATGGCGCCGATGTCGAAGCCGAGCGAGCGGGCGGCGATCATGAAATAGGCGCCCTGCAAGGTGGCGTTGCGGAAGCCGGCCTCCTCCGCCGCCACCGGGTTGTCCCGGTAGAGGTTGGCCATGAAGTCATCATGCGGGAAGAGGTAGTCCATGCGGTCGAAAAAGCGCACGTCGTAGCCGATCACCGCCGTTGCCGGCGCGGCCATGGTCTTTTCCAGATTGCCGGAGGAGAGCGCCGGGGCGAGCTTTTCCTTGGCCTCGCGGGAGCGCACGAAGACGAAGCGGGCCGGGGACATGTTGGCGCTGGTCGGCCCCCACTTCATCAGCTCGTAGATGCGGCGGATATCGTCGTCGGTCACCGGGCGGTCGCGCCAGGCATTGTGGGTGCGGGCCTTGCGGAAAATCAGGTCCAGGGCGGCATCGTCGAGCATCGGCTCTCGCTCCGTTTGCGGAAGGCGCTAAACTCCGGGCTTGCACCCCCGCCGTCAAGGAAAGCCGTAACGCATGCGCGCCGCCGTCTGCTCCGCCTGGGGCGAGGTCGAAAGCCTCGAAGTCCGCGACATGCCGGAGCCCGCGCCGGGCGAGGGCGAGGTCGCGATCCGGGTCGCCGCCGCCGGCGTCAATTTCGCCGATGCGATCATGGTCGCAGGCAATTACCAGACGCGCCCGGCGCATCCCTTCGCGCCGGGGCTGGAGGTTGCGGGCACGGTCGCGGCGCTCGGCCCCGGCTGCGAGCGGCTGGCCGTGGGCGACCGGGTCATGGCGATCCTCTGGTGGGGCGGCTATGCCGAAACCGCCGTCGCGAAGGAGACGGAGGCCTTCCCCGTGCCGGAGGGCATGACGAACATCGAAGCCGCCGCCTTCCCGACCGCCTGGGTCTCATCCCATGTCGCGATCCGCTGGCAGGCGGACCTCAGGGCGGGCGAGACCATGCTGGTGCTGGGCGCGGCGGGCGGCGTGGGGCTGTCTGCGGTGGAATGCGGCAAGGCGCTCGGCGCAAGGGTGATCGCGGCGGCGAGCAGCCCGGAACGGCTGGCGCTCGCCGCCCGGCACGGCGCGGACGAGGGCATCGACTACGGCGCGGAGAGCCTGAAGGCGCGCGTCGCGGAGCTGACGGACGGGCGGGGCGTCGATGTGGTTTACGACCCGGTCGGCGGCCCGCTGTTCGACGAGGCGCTCTCCTCGCTCGCCTGGGGCGGGCGCATCCTGCTGATCGGCTTCGTCGCGGGCGTGCCGCGCATCCCGGCCAACCGCCTGCTGGTCAAGCACCGCTCGGCGATGGGCTCCTCCATGCGCTATTTCCGCCGCGAGCGCCCCGACCTCCTGCTCCGCAGCATGGAGGAACTGGCCTCGTGGTACGGCGAGGGAAAGGTCGCGCCGCGCGTGACCGAGACCTGGAGCCTGGAGGATGTCCCGAAAGCCATCCGCCGCCTGACGGAGCGGCAGGCTACGGGCAAGGTGGTCGTGACGATCTGAGCAGGATGCCTCATGCCAACGGTCGTTGACCGGACCCCGTGCCGCCGGCCGCCGGGGCCTCCTCCCCACTTGCGGGCGAATCCCGGCGAAGGCCCGTCAGGCCGGGTAGAAGGGGAGAAAAACCGAACGCCCCCAACTCGTCGCCCCGGCCCCCGAGCCGGGGCCCAGCCCTGGTTCTCGCGGCAGCTTCAACGGTTGAACCTGCTCTCCACCGGCTGCGGCGGTGGCGCGGGTCAGGGATGGACCCCGGATCGGGGTCCGGGGCGACGAAAGGGGGGCGGATTTCGTTTCAATCGGCATTTCCGTGAAAAATATCCGGTAGTTTCATTTTATGTTCCCGAAGGGGCTTGACTTTTCCCCATATGGTGTAGAATGAAAGTAGAGAGAGGGGCGGCTTCCGGGGCCGCCTTTCGGCGTTTCTGCAGAAAGCGATGGCTGGGGGCCGCGAAAAAGCCCCCGGCGTGAGCAAGCGCGAGAGGTGCGTGCGCCGTCTCGCG
>JAJEAZ010000555.1 GCA_022824105.1 Alphaproteobacteria bacterium | reverse complement strand
GCCAGCCTGCCGGTGGGCGTGCGCCAGCGCATCGAGATCGTCCGCTGCCTGCTGCAGCGCCCGCGCCTGCTCATCATGGACGAGCCGACCTCCGTGCTGACGCCGCAGGAGGCCGAGCGGCTGTTCGAGACCCTGCGCCGGCTCGCGGGCGAGGGCTGCGCGGTGCTCTATATCAGCCACCGCCTGGAAGAAGTGCGCCAGCTTTGCCACACCGCCACCGTGCTGCGCCACGGGCGGGTGGTGGGCCGCCCGGACCCCGGGACCGCAAGCACGGCGGACCTCGCCCGGCTGATGGTCGGCGCCGAAGTCGGGGGCGCCGGCAACCGCGAAGGAGAGTCCGGGCCGGACGGCCCGGTCCGCCTCGCCGTTCGCGGCCTCTCGCTCGAGGCCGGCACGCCGTTCGGCGTCTCGCTTGAGGACATCTCTCTGGAAGTCCGGGGCGGCGAGATCGTCGGTGTCGCGGGCGTTGCCGGCAACGGCCAGGACGAGTTGTTCGCGGCCCTTTCCGGTGAGACGCCCGCCTCCGACCGGGCCGCCGTCGAGATCGACGGCCGGCCCTGCGGGCGGGCGGGACCGCGAACCCGGCGGCGCCTGGGCGCGGCCTTCATCCCGGAGGAGCGGCTCGGCCATGCGGCCGTGCCGGGCATGCGCCTTTCGGAGAATGCCGTCCTTACCCGGCACGGCACCGACCGGGACATCTCGGTCGGGGGCCTGCTGCGCCTCGGGCGGGCGCGCCGCCTTGCCGAGCGGATCGTGAGCCGCTTCGACGTTCGCGCGCCGGCGGGCGACCCGGAGGCCAAGGCGCTTTCCGGCGGCAACCTGCAGAAATTCGTGGTCGGTCGCGAGCTCGACCGCATGCCGGGCGTGCTTGCCGTCAGCCAGCCGACCTGGGGCGTGGATGTCGGCGCGGCGACCGAGATCCGCCGCGAACTCGCCGCGCTCGCCCGCGGCGGGGCCGCCGTCCTCGCAATCAGCCAGGACCTCGACGAGATTCTCGAGATTTCGGACCGCATCGCGGTGATCTCGCGCGGGCGCCTCTCGCCGGCGGTCCCGGCGGCAGAGACGACCAGGGAGGCCATCGGCCTCCTCATGGGCGGCGCGGGGGACTGACCGCCATGCGGATCGAGCTGCGGCAGCGAAGCGCGGATTCGCGCCTCATGGTCTGGCTTTCGCCGCTGCTGGCCCTGCTGCTCACGCTCGTCTTCGGCACCATCCTGTTCGCGGCGCTGGGGCACGACCCGCTGCGGGCGCTTTACGTGTATTTCGTCAAGCCGCTCACCGACGCCTGGTCGCTGGAGGAAATCGTCGTCAAGGCGACCCCGCTCGCGCTCATCGGCGTCGGTCTGGCGCTCGCCTTCCGCACCAATGTCTGGAACATCGGCGCGGAGGGTCAATACACGGTCGGCGCCATATGCGGCTCGATCCTGCCGGTCATGCTGCCCGAATGGCAGGGGCCGCTGATCCTCCCGGCCGTGCTGGTCTGCGGCGTGCTGGGCGGCATGGCCTGGGCGGCTATACCCGCCTTCTTCCGCGTCCGGTTCGGCTCCAGCGAAATCCTGACCTCGCTGATGCTGGTCTATGTCGCCCAGCTGCTGCTCGACTGGCTGGTGCGCGGCCCGTGGCGCGATCCGGAGGGGTACAATTTTCCCGAGTCGCGCCTCTTCGAGCCCGATGCGGTGATTCCGGCGCTGGCCGGACGGCTGCATTTCGGCACCATCCTCGCCCTGCTCGCCGTCGCCGCGCTGGCCGTCCTGCTCGGTCGCACCCTCAAGGGGTTCGAGTTCCGCGTGGTCGGCGCAGCGCCGCGCGCGGGCGCCTTCGCCGGCTTCTCCGAACGCGGTTCGATCTTCGCGGCGCTGACCGTCTCCGGCGGCCTCGCCGGCCTTGCCGGCATCGCGGAGGTCTCGGGCACCATCGGGCAGCTCCACCCGTCGATCTCGCCCGGCTACGGCTTCACGGCGATCATCGCCGCCTTTCTCGGGCGGCTGAACCCGGTGGGCGTCGTGTTCGCCTCGCTGCTGCTGGCACTCACCTATATCGGCGGCGAGTCGGCGCAGGTCGCGCTCGGCGTCTCCGACAAGATCGTGAGGGTGTTCCAGGGGGCGATCCTGATCTTCGTGCTCGGCTGCGACGTGTTCATCCGCTACCGGCTCCACTTCCGGCCGATGCGGCGGGCGGCGGCGCGCGCGGAGGAAGCGCCGTGACCGGCTTCGAAGCCGTCATCCTCACCATCGTCACGGCGGCGACCCCGCTGCTGATCGCGGCGCTGGGCGAGCTCGTGACCGAGCGTTCCGGCGTCCTCAATCTCGGCGTCGAGGGCATGATGATCGTCGGCGCCGTGACCGGCTTCGCGGGCGCCCAGCTCACCGGCTCGCCTTACCTGGGGGTGTGCGCCTCCATGCTGGGCGGCATGGCGCTCGCCAGCCTGTTCGGCTTCCTGGTGCTGCGGCTCGCCGCCAACCAGGTCGCCTCCGGACTCGCGCTCACCCTGCTCGGCCTCGGACTCTCCGGCATGATCGGCGAGGCGTTCATCGGCCAGCCCGGCCTCAAGCTCGAACGCATCGACATCCCGTTCCTGACCGACCTGCCCGTCGTCGGCGCCATCCTCTTCGGACAGGACCCGCTGGTTTACATGTCCATCGCGCTCGCGGTCTCTGTTTCATGGTTCCTGTTCCGCACGCGCCCCGGCCTCGCGCTGCGCGCCGTCGGCAACAATCACGATTCCGCCCACATGCTGGGCGTGCATGTCATCCGGACGCGCTTCCTGGCGGTACTCTTCGGCGGCGCCTGCTCCGGGCTGGCGGGCGGCTACCTTTCGCTCGCCTACACGCCGCAATGGGTCGAGGGCATGACCGCGGGACGGGGCTGGATTGCGCTGGCGCTGGTCGTGTTCGCAAGCTGGATGCCGCTGCGCGCGGCCATCGGCGCCTATCTTTTCGGCGGCGCGCTGATCCTTCAATTTCATGCACAGGCGGAAGGAATTGCGCTGCCTTCGCAGTTCCTTTCCGCGCTGCCTTATCTTGCGACGGTCGCGGCGCTGGTGATACTCTCGCGCGACCGATGGACGGCGAGAAACGACTCGCCGTCCTGTCTCGGACAGGTCTTCGTGCCGGACCGGTAGGCCGTCTCCGCCCTGCGGCGCTTTCGACCGGCCGGAAGCGGAAACACGGCCCGCCCGGAGCGGGTCCAGCTGGAGAACAGGGAATGTTGAGAGCTACCATCTTCGCCGCTTTCGCCATGATGCTGGCGCTTCCGGCCGCCCAGGCCGCCGATCCGGTCAAGGCGGCATTCGTTTATGTGGGTCCGATCGGCGACCATGGCTGGACCTACCAGCACGACCAGGGTCGCCTCGCCATCGAGGAAGCGTTCGGCGACAAGGTCGAGACCCTCTATGTCGAGAACGTGGCGGAAGGTCCGGACGCCGAGCGCGCCATCGAGCGGTTCGCGCGCGAGGGTGCGGACATTGTCTTCACGACCTCCTTCGGCTTCATGAACCCGACGGTGAAGGTCGCGAAGCGCTTTCCGGATGTGAAGTTCGAGCATGCGACCGGCTACAAGCGGGCGGACAATGTGGCGACATATTCCGCGCGCTTCTACGAGGGCCGCTATGTCATCGGCCAGATCGCGGCGAAGATGTCGAAGTCGGGCGTGGCCGGCTATGTGGCGTCCTTCCCGATTCCCGAAGTCGTGCGGGGCATCAACTCGTTCCTGCTGGGCGCCCAGTCCGTCAACCCGGACTTCAAGCTGAAGATCGTCTGGGTGAACACCTGGTTCGACCCCGGCAAGGAGGCCGACGCAGCCAAGGCGCTGATCGACCAGGGCGCCGACATCATGACGCAGCACACCGACAGCCCGGCGCCCGTCCAGATCGCCGGCGAGCGCGGCGTCCACGCCTTCGGCCAGGCCTCTGACATGGACGCCTTCGCGCCGGCCGCCCACTACACCGCAATCATCGACGACTGGAGCGCCTACTATGTCTCCCGCGTGAAGGCCGTGCTCGACGGCACCTGGGAGTCGGGCGACATCTGGGGCGGCTTCGCCGAGGACATGGTGGTCATGGCCCCCTATACGGACCTGCCGGACGATGTCGCCGCCGACGCCGCGGCGATGGTCGAGAAGATCCGCTCCGGCGAGTTCCACCCCTTCACCGGCCCGATCTACGACCAGGAGGGCGCACTCCGGGTCAAGGAAGGCGAGCGGGCCGATGACGGCATGCTGCTCGGCATGGACTGGTATGTGAAGGGCGTTGACGACAAGCTGCCCCAGTAGCGGCCCCTCTGCCCGGAACGGCGCGGACTGCGTCGTTCTGGGCCGCCTGATCGACTTTGCCGGCGACCCGGCGGAGTTGGGCCGGGCCGCCGTTCGCGACATTGCTGACGGGGCGCTGGCGCTCCGCGGCGGACGCATCGTCTGGGCGGGCGCCGCCGCCGACCTGCCAGTGGATTTCATGGACGCGCCGCGGCGGGACTACGGGCGGTGCCTGGTGCTGCCGGGCTTCGTCGATCCGCATATCCATTTCCCGCAATACCGCATCGCCGCCGCCGGCGGGCGGGGCCTGCTCGACTGGCTCGACCGCTTCGCCTTCCCCGAGGAAGCGCGCTATGCGGAGGCCGACCATGCCGCGGCCGCGGCGGAGACCTTCCTCGACCTCCTGCTGGCCCACGGGACGACGGCCGCGCTCGTTTTCTCCACCGTCCACGAGGAGGCCGCCGACCAGCTCTTCGCGGCGGCGGAGCGGCGGGGCATGGCGCTCGCCGCCGGCAAGACCCTCATGGACCGGAACGCGCCCGCCGCACTCCGCGACGATGCCGAATCCGGGCTCCGCGCGAGCCAGCGGCTCCATGCCCGCTGGCACGGGCGGGGGCGCCTGCGCTACGCCGTCTCACCCCGCTTCGCCATCACATCGGGGGCGGCGCAGCTTGCAGCGGCGGGCGAGTTCCTGGAGAGCCATCCCGGTGTGCTGATGCAGACGCACCTCTCCGAGACGCGGGAGGAGATCGCGGAGGTCGCCCGCCTGTTCCCGGACTGCATCGACTATACCGACGTCTATGACCGTTTCGGCCTGCTCGGGCCGAACAGCCTGTTCGCGCACGGCGTGCATCTCTCGGCGCGCGAGCGCGAACGGCTGGCCGAAGCCGGCTCGACGGTGGTCCACTGCCCGACCTCCAACGAATTTCTGGGCTCGGGCCTGTTCGACATCGGGCCCTATTCGCCGGAAGCCGGGGACGCCGCCGCGCCGCGCCTCGCCGTCGCGACCGACATAGGCGGCGGCACCAGCTATTCGCTTCCCGCAACCCTGGGCGCGGCCTACCGCACGGCGCAACTCCGGGGCCGGCGGCTGGCGCCCGAGCGCGCCTTCTACCTGGCGACGCTCGGCAATGCCCGGGCGCTCGGCATGGAGGACGGGATCGGGCGGCTGGAGCCCGGCCGCTACGCCGA
>JAJEAZ010000433.1 GCA_022824105.1 Alphaproteobacteria bacterium | reverse complement strand
CGGCGCTACCTGCACCGGATCAGCACCAAGGACCTGCTGACAGCGGCCTGAGGCCGAGACTCCCGCCGGTTAGAGCGAACCGCTCCGCAAATTCGGCCGCCTCCGGCAGAAATGCGGGCAACGGCACCGCAGCTCCTTTTCCGGCGGATGCGACGCCAACACACTTGACCCTCCCGGCTCCGGCTTGCGACAACGGCCCGTCAACCCGCACCGTTTGGCGGGCCTGTATGATGACTTAGTCAGGGAGCGCCCGCCCCGTGCTCGAAGGCAACTATCACTTCACCAGCGAATCGGTGTCCGAAGGCCATCCGGACAAGATTTGCGACCGGATTTCCGATTCGATCGTGGACGCCTTCATGGCGGAAGGCGAACCGGAGTTGAACCGCTGCGGCGTCGAGACGATGGTGACGACCAACCTTGTCGTTATCGGCGGCGAGGTCCGGGGCCCTGCCGCCATCACCCGCGAACGGATGAGCGAACTCGCCCGCGAGGCGGTGCGGGAGATCGGCTACGAGCAGCCCACCTTCCACTGGCGCGACAGCACCGTGCTTTGCGTGGTGCACCAGCAGTCCGGCGATATCGCCATGGGCGTGGACGGATCGACGGGGGCGGGCGCCAACAAGGACGAGGGCGCCGGCGACCAGGGCCTGATGTTCGGCTATGCCTGCCGCGAGACGCCGGAACTGATGCCCGCCGCCATCCAGTACAGCCACGAAATCCTGCGCAGGATGGCGCAGGCCCGGCACCGGGGCGACTTCGGCGACAGCCTCGGGCCGGACAACAAGAGCCAGGTCACGCTGCTTTACGAGAACGGGCGGCCGGTGCGCGCAACCTCGGTCGTGGTGTCCACCCAGCACAGCCCCTGCCTCGACCAGCGCCAGGTGAAGGAACTCGTCCGGCCCTATGTCGAGCAGGTCCTGCCCGAAGGCTGGATGTGCCCGGAGGAAGACTTCCATGTGAATCCCACCGGCCGGTTCGTGATCGGCGGGCCGGACGGCGACGCCGGCCTCACCGGGCGCAAGATCATCGTCGATACCTATGGCGGCGCCGCGCCGCACGGCGGCGGCGCCTTTTCCGGCAAGGACCCGAGCAAGGTGGACCGCTCCGCCGCCTACGCGGCCCGCTATGTCGCCAAGAACGTCGTAGCGGCGGGTCTGGCGGACAAATGCATCGTGCAGGTGGCCTACGCCATCGGCATCGCGGACCCCGTTTCCGTACTGCTCAACACGCAGGGCACAGGCCAGGTTTCGGACGAGAAGCTCGCGGACGCGGTCCGCGAAGCGGTCGATCTCAGCCCGCGCGGCATCCGCACGCGCCTCATGCTCAACCGTCCGATTTACAAGCGGACCAGCTCCTACGGCCATTTCGGGCGCGAGCCGGACGCGGACGGCGGCTTCTCCTGGGAACGGACCGACCTCGCGAAGGACCTGCAGGCCGCGCTTACTTGAACGAGCCGACCGACTACCGCTTCTACGGCCGGCGGCGCGGCCGGCCTCTCAATCCCGGACGCCGGCGAGCGCTGGAAACGGTTCTGCCGACGCTCCAGCTCCCCGACGGGCCGCTCGACCCGGCATCCTTGTTCGACTTCGATATCGAGGACCTGTGGCTTGAGATCGGCTTCGGGGCGGGCGAACACCTGGCATGGCAGGCCGTGCGGCATCCGCGCATAGGCTTTATCGGCGCCGAGCCTTACATGAACGGAGTCGCGAGCCTGGCGGCGCGCGCCGACGCGGACGGCCTCGACAATCTCCGCGTTCACTGCGACGACGCGACGGACGTGCTGGACCGGCTGCCGGAAAACACCATGGGAAAGGTCTTCATCCTGTTCCCGGACCCGTGGCCCAAGACGCGGCACCGGCACCGGCGCATCGTCGCGGACCCGGTGCTGGACCGGCTGGCGCGGCTGATGCGCAGCGGCGCGGAATTGCGCCTGGCAACGGACCATATCGGCTATCTCGACTGGATGCTGGAGCGGCTCACCGCGCATCCCGCATTCGTCTGGATGGCGGCATGCGCCGACGACTGGCGGCAGCGTCCGGCCGATTGGCCGGAAACCCGATATGAGGCCAAGGCCCGAGCAGCGGGCGTCAAATCGACATACCTGCGTTTCGCACGCCGCGGGGCCATTGCGGTTTCCTCCGCCTGACGGTATAGTCCGCCTGCTTGCCTGCTTGTCTTGGGTGCAGGCTGCTCATTCTTGACAGTGGGAAGCGTATGGGGGCTTCGGGCCGCCTTTTTTCGTTGGGAGAAGACCGACGGCCGTAGCGATTGCCGACAACACAGCCACGCGGCGCGTGGCCGACCTCGTGACGCCCGCGCTGGAAGGCTTGGGCTACGACCTCGTGCGCGTCCGGTTCGGCGGCAGCACGCCGGTGCTGCAAGTGATGGTCGAACGGCAGGACGGAATCGACATGACCGTGGACCATTGCGCCGAGGCGAGCCGGACGCTTTCCGCATTGCTCGATGTCGACGACCCGATCCCGCAAGCCTATTCCCTGGAGGTGAGCTCCCCCGGAATCGACCGGCCGCTGACGCGGCGGAGCGATTTTGAGCGCTTTGCCGGCTTCGAGGCGCGAATTGAGCTTGAGGATGGAATCTCGGGCCAGCGCCGCTTCCGGGGCCGGCTGGAGGGCCTGAACGGCGAGGCCCTGCGGCTGCAGACCGAACAGGGCGAGACCCAGATACCGCTGGCCGCCGTCAAGACGGCCAAACTGGTTATGACCGATGCGTTGCTGGCGGCTGCGGCCGACCACGCAATCCAGTGAAGACGAGGACGACCCTGCCATGGTGAACATTCTCGGGCCGGAACTCCTGCAAATCGCGGACAGCGCGGCGCGCGAAAAGGGCATTGACCGCGACGAGGTCATCATTGCCGTGGAGCAGGCGATCCAGCGGGCGGGCCGGTCGAAATACGGCCTTGAGCACGACATCCGGGCGTCGATCGACCGCAGCACCGGGGAAATCCGGCTGGCGCGCTACCGCGAGGTGGTCGAGGAAGATGCGGAAATCGAGGACGAGTTCGCGCAACTCCGACTGAGCCACGCGCAGCGCTACAACGCTTCCGCGAAGGTCGGAGACATGATGATCGACGACCTGCCGCCGATCGACTTCGGGCGCGTCGCCGCCCAGTCCGCGAAACAGGTCATCGTCCAGAAAGTGCGCGAGGCCGAACGCGCCCGCCAGTATCGGGAGTTCGTCGACCGGGTCGGGGAGATCGTCAACGGCCTGGTGAAGCGCAACGAATTCGGCCATGTGGTCGTCGATCTCGGACAGGCCGAGGCGGTGCTCCGCAGGGACGAAATCATTCCGCGCGAGCATCCGCGGCGCAATGAACGGGTTCGCGCCCTGATCCACGAGGTGCGGGAAGAAACGCGAGGCCCGCAGATTTTCCTGTCGCGCACGCGCAACGAATTCCTGGTGCGGCTGTTCGCCCAGGAAGTGCCGGAAATCTATGACGGCATCATCGAGATACGCGCCGTGGCCCGCGACCCGGGAAGCCGCGCCAAGATCGCGGTCATCTCCAACGACCCGGGCATCGACCCCGTAGGCGCCTGCGTGGGCATGCGAGGCAGCCGCGTCCAGGCCGTGGTGAGCGAACTCCACGGCGAGAAGATCGACATCATTCCCTGGTCCGAGGACCCGGCGACTTTCATCGTCAATGCGCTCGCGCCTGCGGAAGTGGTGAAGGTCGTGCTCGACGAGGAGGACGGGCGCATCGAGGTCGTGGTGCCCGACGACCAGCTGAGCCAGGCGATCGGCCGCCGGGGGCAGAATGTGCGCCTCGCGAGCCAGCTTACCGGCTGGTCCATCGACATCCTGACGGAAGCCGAGGAGTCGGAACGCCGCCAGGAGGAAATGCGGCAGCGTTCGGCGCTGTTCATCGACGCGCTCGATGTCGATGAGGTCATTGCGCAACTGCTGGTCACGGAAGGGTTCACCACCCTTGAGGAAGTCGCCTATGTCGGCATCGAAGACCTGATGGAGATCGAGGGCTTCGACGAGGAGATCGCAGAGGAACTGCAACGCCGCGCACAGGACTTCCTTGAACAGCAGGCGGCGCGTCTGGACAGCGAGCGCATCGAACTCGGCGTCTCGGACGATGTCGCGGAACTCGACGGCCTGAATGGTCATATCGTGGTCGCGCTCGGGCATGCCGGCGTCTCGTCGCTCGACGATTTCGCCGATCTCTCAAGCGACGAGCTGCGCTTTATCGCGAGCCCGATGCACGAAGGCCGCGACCTCGACGCGATCGCGGCGCTCGACGAGGAAACGCTCGAAGCCGGGCTGGGTGCGAGCGTCCTCGACGTGGACGCCGCAGACGCATTGATCATGGCGGCGCGCGCCCACTGGTTCGATGACGAACCTGCCGGCGAAGAGCCGGCAGACGCAGACGACCAGTCGTGAGGAGACAGGCGGAACGGTGGCCAGGGCGGCAACGAAAGACGGTAGCGGGATGCGCCGATGCGTCGCGACGCGGCAAAGCAGGCCGCGGCGGGAGCTGATCCGCTTCGTCGTCGGACCGGATGGCAGTCTGGCGCCCGATTTCGGGGAAAAGCTGCCCGGACGCGGAATCTGGGTGGGCGCCGACGCGCAGAGCCTGGAGGCCGCGCAGCGCGGACGGGCATTCCAGCGCGCCGCGCGGCGGAAGCTTACCATTCCCGAAGACCTTGGATTTCGCGTCGAAACCGGCCTCGCGCAGCGTTGTTGCAACCTTCTCGGACTGGCCCGTCGGTCGGGCCAGCTTGCTGCGGGATTCGACCGCGTATGCGAGTGGCTCCGGGAGGGCCGCGGCGCGGTTCTGGTCGAAGCGCTGGACGGCGCAGAGAACGGAAGGCGGGCGCTTGCCGGCCTGGCGCGCGGCCTGCCTGCGGTGTCGGTTTTGACCGCAGCCGAAATGGGCGCGGCAATAGGGCGTGACTTTACGGTCCATGCGGTGCTAGGTCCGGGTCGGCTGGCGGAGCGCTTCGCCCTGGAAGCCGGACGGCTTGCCGGTTTCCGCAATGCAAAGGCGGACGGGAGACAAGGATGACCGAAAGCGGCGATCGCGACAGCGGCAAGCTCAGCCTGTCCCGTCCGGGCAAGCTGGAATTGAAGAAAAGGGTGGGCGCCGGAAAGGTTCGCCAGAGCTTTTCCCACGGCCGGTCGAAACAGGTTACGGTGGAGGTCAAGCGCAAGCGCACGATCATTACCGAAAAGCCCGGCAAGGAGGCCCAGCAGAAGGCTGGCGGGCTGAGCACGGAAGAACGCGCAGCGCGAGCCCGGGCCCTGCAGGGACGCCCGAAACTCCCGCCGGCCGCAGCGGCCGCCCCCGAACCGGCTGCCGAAGCGCCGCCGCCTCCCCCGCCGCCGCAGAGCCCGGAAGAACTCCGCGCCGAACAGCGGGCGCGGGAGCTTGCGGAACTCAACGCCGCCAACGCCGAAGAGCAGCGCAAGCAGGATGAAATCGAGGCGCGGCGCCAGGAAGAGGAAGAAAAGAAGCGGGCCGCCGAGGAGGCGCGCCGCGATGCCGCCCGCAGGACCGAATCCGCGCAAGGCGAACGTCAGCCGGGCGGCGCCGCCGCACGCCGGCCTGCCGACCCGGCATCCCGTCGGCCACGCACGACGGGCCGGCCCTCCACGCGGACGCCCGAGGCTCCGGTTGCGCCCGTCGAACTCCCGGGCGGACGGCGCAGCGGCGGACGCGACGAAGAGGACCGCAGCGGACGGCGCCGCGGCGACAAGCGGCCTGCCGCGCAGCAACGCCGCACCGAGCCGCGCCGGCGCGCCGGAAAGCTCACCATCGTCCAGGCGCTGGATGAAGAAGTCGAACAGGAGCGGCAGCGCTCCCTGGCGTCGGTGCGCCGGGCCCGCGAGCGTGAGCGCCAGCGCCAGGCGTCGGGCGAGGGGCAGCAGTTCATTCAGCGCGAAGTCATCGTGCCCGAGACCATCCTGATCAGCGAACTGGCCAACCGGATGGCGACGCGGGCCGTCGATGTGATCCGCGTCCTGATGCAGAACGGTATCCGGGCCACGCCGTCGCAGACGATCGACGCCGATACCGCGGAGCTCGTGGTCGAGGAATTCGGCCACCGCGTCATCCGCGTCGCGGAAAGCGACGTGGAGGAAGGCCTCGCCGGGCTGCCGGACGATGAAACCGATCTCGAGCCCCGGGCGCCGGTGGTCACCGTGATGGGCCATGTCGATCACGGCAAGACTTCGCTTCTCGACGCGCTCCGAAAGACGGATGTGGTCGGCGGCGAGGCCGGCGGCATTACGCAGCATATCGGCGCATACAGGGTGGGGACGCCGTCGGGCGCCGACATCACCTTCCTCGACACGCCCGGCCACGAAGCCTTCTCGGCGATGCGGTCCCGCGGCTCTCGCGCGACCGATATCGTCATTCTGGTGATCGCGGCGGATGACAGCGTCCGGCCGCAGACGATCGAGGCGATTGCGCACGCAAGAGCGGCAGGGGCGCCGATCATCGTCGCCATCAACAAGGTGGACCGGCCGGAAGCGGATCCGCAGCGGGTCCGGAACGACCTGCTGCAGCACGAGCTGGTCGCGGAGGAATTCGGCGGCGACGTGCAGATGATCGAGATTTCGGCGACGGCGAAGACCGGTCTCGACACGCTTGAAGAAGCCATTCTGCTCCAGGCCGATCTGATGGAGCTGAAGGCGAATCCGAACCGGCAGGCGAGCGGCATCGTCGTCGAGGCGCAGCTCGACCGCGGCCGCGGCGCCGTGGCGACCGTGCTGGTCCAGAACGGCACGCTCAGGGTCGGCGATATCGTCGTTGCGGGCGGCGAATGGGGCAAAGTCCGGGCAATGGTCGACGACCGGACCGGAAGGGTGAAGTCCGCCGGTCCCTCGGTGCCGGTCGAAGTGCTCGGCCTGTCCGGCCCGCCTGTCGCCGGCGACGAAGTCGTCGTCGTGGAGAGCGAGGCGCGCGCCCGGGAGGTCACCGAATACCGGGTCCGGCGGGACCGGGAGGCTCAGGCGGCTCCGGTCCGGCGCGGCTCGATAGACGAGATCTTCAAGAGCCTTGCCGCCGGCAAGACCGAGAAGGTGCCGCTGGTCGTGAAGGCGGACGTGCAAGGATCGGTCGAGGCGATCGTCGGCGCGCTTACCAGGCTCGGCAGCGATGAGGTGCAGGTGGAGATCCTGCACAGCGGCGTGGGCGGCATTTCCGAGAGCGACGTCACACTCGCGCACGCTTCCGGCGGATTCATCCTCGGCTTCAATGTGCGCGCCGCAAGCCCTGCCCGCCTTGCCGCGCAGCAGCATGGCGTCGACATCCGCTATTACTCGATCATCTACGAGTTGATCGACGATATCCGCGAGGCGATGGTCGGCAAGCTGGCGCCCGAGTTGCGCGAACGCCAGATCGGCCGGGCCGACATCCGGGAAGTCTTCAACATCACCCGCGTCGGCAAGGTGGCGGGTTGCCGGGTTATCGAGGGCGTGGTCCGGCGCGGCGCCGGCGTACGGCTGCTGCGCGACAACATCGTCATCCACGAAGGCCGCCTCGCAACCCTCAAGCGGTTCAAGGAAGAGCAGCGCGAGGTTCGCGAAGGCTTCGAGTGCGGTATGTCGTTCGAGTCCTACCAGGACATTCAGATGGGCGACGTCATCGAGTGTTTCGAAACCGAGGAAGTGCAGCGCACGCTGCCATGAAGCCGGACCGGAACGGGCCGCGGAGGCTGCGCATGGGCGAGACGGTCCGCCATGCGACGGCCAGGATCCTCGCCCGCGCAAGTTTTCGCGATCCCGACCTGCAGGAGCTCGACCTGGTGACCGTTTCGGAGGTCGTCATGTCGCCGGACCTCAAGCAGGCGACGGCGTTCGTCTCGATGCTGGGTCGGGACGACATGGACGACACGGTGGCGGCGCTCAACCGCGCGGCGGGCCATATCCGGGGCGAGCTCGGGCACATGCTCGATGCCAAGTTCACCCCCCGGCTCCGTTTCCAGCGCGACCGCAGCTTTGAGGAAGCGAACAGGATCGAAGCCCTGATCCGGCAGAACCGGCATGCCTCGTAGACGCTCGAAGCGCCCCGACCTCAATGGCTGGATTGTCGTGGACAAGCCTGCCGGCCTGACGTCCACCGCAGTCTGCAACCGGATCAAGCGACTGAGCGGCGGCGCCAAGATCGGGCATGGCGGCGCGCTCGACCCGCTGGCCACCGGCGTATTGCCGATCGCGCTCGGGCAGGCGACGAAAACGGTTTCCTGGGTCATGGAGGGCAGCAAGGTTTACCGCTTCACGCTGCGCTGGGGTGAGGCCCGCGATACGGACGACGCCGACGGCAAGGTTACGGAAACCAGCGCCGTCAGGCCGGATGACGACGCCGTGCGAAATGCCCTGCCCGCCTTTACCGGGCGGATCATGCAGGTGCCGCCGCGATTTTCCGCAGTCAAGGTGGGGGGCAAGCGGGCGTACAATATGGCTCGCGCCGACGAGGAGCCCGACCTGCCCGCCCGCCCCGTCGATGTGATCGATCTGCGCCTCGAACGCCGACTCGGCGACGATCTGGCGGAGTTCACGGCGGAAACCGGCAAAGGGGTCTATGTCCGCGCAATCGCGCGCGACCTTGCCGCCATGCTGGGCACGGTCGGGCATGTCTCCGCGTTGCGGCGATTGCGCGTCGGCCCGTTTCGCGCGGAGGATGCCATTACGCTGGAAGAACTCGAAACTCTGGCCCATATAGGGCCGGAGAGTGTATTCTTGCTGCCGACGGACAGGTCGCTGGCCGACATCCCGGCTCTGTCCGTCTCGGAGCAAGAGGCCGCTGCGCTCAGGAATGGACAGGCGTTGCGGCTGTTTGGCGCGGCCGATCTTTCGCGGACCGCCGGGTTTCACGACGGCATGACGGTTCGCGCCCGGATGGGCGAGGATCTTGTCGCCGTGGCGCGGTACGAGTCCGGAACGGTTCGGCCCGTGCGGGTCGTCAATCCATAACTGCAAGGAACGAGAGCAACAGATGTCGATTACCGCGACGAGAAAGACCGAACTCATCCAGGAGTTCCGCACGAACGACGACGACACGGGATCGCCGGAGGTGCAGGTGGCGATCCTCACGGAACGCATCCGAAATCTGACCGAGCACCTCCAGACCCACAAGAAAGACCGTCACTCGCGCCGAGGCCTGCTGGTCATGGTCGGCCAGCGCCGCGGTCTGCTCGATTATCTGCGCGGGAAGGACAACGGGCGTTACCGGTCGCTGATCGAACGCCTCGGCCTGCGCCGCTGACGACCGGGACGCCGGACGGCCGGCGTCCGAAAGAAAACATGCAAAGGGCCGCACCGTCCGGGTCGCGGCCGTGGAAAGGATTGCATCCGATATGTTCGATATCGTCCGCAGGGAAATCGACTGGGGCGGACGCCCGCTGGTCCTGGAGACCGGCCGCATCGCGCGCCAGGCCGACGCCGCCGTCATGGCAAGCCTCGGAGAAACGGCGGTGCTATGCACCGTGGTCGCCGAAAAGAGCCCGCGGCCCGGCCTCGATTTCTTCCCTCTGACCGTCAACTACCAGGAAAAAACCTATGCCGCCGGCAAGATTCCCGGCGGTTTCTTCAAGCGCGAGGCGCGGCCGAGCGAAAAGGAGACCCTGACCTCGCGGCTGATCGACCGGCCGATCCGGCCGCTGTTCGCCAAGGGCTTCCGCAACGAAACCCAGGTCATCTGCACGGTGATGAGCCACGATCTGGAGAACGACCCCGACATCGTGGCGCTGGTCGGCACTTCGGCCGCCCTGACGCTTTCCGGAATCCCGTTCCTCGGCCCCATTGCCGGCGCGCGGGTCGGCGTCGTCGACGGTGAGTTCGTCCTCAACCCCACAACGGAGCAAATGCAGTCTTCGACCCTCGACCTTGTGGTCGCGGGCACCTCTCAAGGCGTGCTCATGGTGGAGTCGGAGGCGCAGGAACTTCCGGAGCAGCAGATGCTGGACGCCGTGATGTTCGGCCATCGGGGCTTCCTGCCGGTCATCGACGCCGTCATCGACATGGCGGAGGAATGCGCCAAGGACCCGTGGGACCTGCCCGACCCCGAGGCCGGCGCCGAGGAGGCGAAGGCAAAGGTCTATGACATGGCGCGCGGCCCGATGGCGGAGGCCTATGCCCTTCGCGAGAAGCAGGCCCGCCAGACGGCGATTTCGGCCGCCAAGACGGAGGCTCTCGCCAGGCTGGAAGAAGCCGGCACGGACGCGGCGCTGGCCGCCCCGTTCTTCAAGGACCTCGAGCGCGACATCGTGCGCGGCGCCATTCTGGACACGAGCAAGCGGATCGACGACCGCGACCTGGACACGGTGCGCCCCATCGACTGCCAGGTCGGCATCCTGCCGCGCCAGCATGGCAGCGCGCTGTTCACCCGCGGCGAGACGCAGGCGATCGTGGTCTCCACGCTCGGCACCTCGCAGGACGAGCAGATCGTCGACGCGCTGGACGGCGAATATCGCGAGCATTTCATGCTCCACTACAATTTCCCGCCCTACTCCACCGGCGAGGCAAAGTTTCTGCGTGCGCCGGGCCGGCGCGAGATCGGGCACGGAAAGCTCGCCTGGCGCGCCGTCCGGCCGCTGCTGCCGAAGAAGGAGGACTTCCCCTACACCGTCCGGGTGGTTTCGGAGATCACGGAGTCGAACGGCTCGTCCTCAATGGCGAGCGTCTGCGGCGCGTCGCTGTCGCTCATGGATGCGGGCGTGCCCCTGAAGCGTCCGGTCGCCGGCATTGCGATGGGCCTCATCATGGAAGGCGACCGGTTCGCGGTGCTCTCGGACATACTCGGCGACGAGGACCATCTGGGCGACATGGACTTCAAGGTCGCCGGAACCGAGGCGGGCGTGACCTCGCTGCAGATGGACATCAAGATCACCTCGATCACCGAGGACATCATGCGCACCGCGCTGGAGCAGGCGCAGCAGGGCCGGATGCACATTCTCGCGGAGATGGCCAGGGCGCTCGACACGGCGCGCGACGATGTGAGCGACTTCGCGCCGCGCATGACCACCATGTCGATCCCGCGCGACAAGATCCGCGAAGTCATCGGTTCGGGCGGCAAGGTCATTCGCGAGATCGTCGATACCACCGGCGCCAAGATCGACATCGACGATGATGGCACGATCAAGGTCTCCTCGGTCGATCCCAAGGCTTCCGAGGCTGCAATCGAATGGATCAAGGGGATCGTTGCCGAACCGGAAGTCGGCGCTATCTATACCGGCAAGGTGGTCAAGATCGTCGATTTCGGAGCTTTCGTGAACTTCCTCGGCAGCCGTGACGGACTCGTCCATATCAGCGAACTCGCCCCGCAGCGGGTCAAGACCGTGGGCGATGTCGTGGAACAGGGCGACGAGGTGAAGGTCAAGGTGCTGCGCGTCGACGACCGCGGCAAGGTGAGCCTCTCGATGAAGTCCGTCGACCAGGAAACCGGGGCGGACCTGACGGCAGCGGCGGACTGACGCTGATGGCGGTCGTGCGCCCGGTCCTCTTCTCCGGCCGCGAGGTCTTTCCGCTCATCGAGGGCGGCAAGGGCATCGCGATCTCCAACGGGGAAAGCTCGGGCGCATGGGCCGCCTGCGGCGGCGTCGGCACCTTCTCGGGCGTCAACGCCGACAGCTTCCGCGAAGACGGCACCGCTATCGTCCAGAACTACTACGGCAAGACCCGACGCGAGCGGCACGAGGAGTTGCTCGCGCACGCAATCCGGGGCGCCATCCACCAGGCCCGCATCGCGTATGACAGCGCGGGCGGCCAGGGCCGCATCCACATGAACGTGCTCTGGGAGATGGCGGGCGCGGAGCGCGTCCTGAATTCCGTCATGGAAGGCGCCAAGGGCCTGATCCACGGCATTACCTGCGGGGCCGGCATGCCGTACCGGCTGGCGGAGCTCGCGGCCCGGTTCGGCGTCCACTACTACCCGATCATTTCCTCGGCACGCGCCTTTCGCGCGCTCTGGAAACGCGCCTACCGCAAGTTTCCGAACCTGCTCGGCGGTGTGGTCTATGAGGACCCCTGGCGCGCGGGCGGGCATAACGGCCTCTCCAACGTAGAGGACCCGAACCGGCCGGAAGACCCTCGCCCGAGGGTCGTCCAGCTACGCCAGCAGATGGCGGAGGTCGGCCTTGCGCATGTCCCGATCATCATGGCGGGCGGCGTCTGGTGGCTGGACGAATGGTCCCACTGGATCGAGGATCCGGACATCGCGCCGGTCGCCTTCCAGTTCGGCACCCGGCCGCTGCTGACGCAGGAGAGCCCGATCTCCGAGGAGTGGAAGCGCAAGCTGCTGACGCTCAGGGAAGGCGATGTTTTCCTCAACCGCTTCAGCCCGACCGGCTTCTATTCCTCAGCCGTGCGCAACGCCTTCCTGGACGAGTTGCGGGAACGCGCGGAGCACCAGATCGCATTCTCGACGGAGCCGGTGGGCGGCCACGATGTCGCTTTCCCGGTCGGCCCTCGCGGACGGCCCGTCTATGTCGCCGACGACGACAGGCTGCGCGCCGAAGGCTGGATCGGCGCCGGTTTTTCGGAGGCCATGCGCACGCCCGATTCAACCCTGGTGTTCGTGACGCCGGAGCGCCGGCGGCAGATTCTCACAGACCAGATCGAATGCATGGGCTGCCTGTCCGCCTGCCAGTTCAGCAACTGGTCACAGAACGAGGCCGGCACCACCGGCCGCAAGGCGGACCCCCGGTCCTTCTGCATTCAGAAGACCCTGCAGCAGATCAGCCACGGCGGCTCGGTCGAGGAGCAATTGATGTTCTCCGGCCACAACGCTTACCGCTTCCGGTCGGACCCCTTCTACGCGAACGGCTTCGTCCCGACCGTCAAGCAGCTCTTCGAGCGCATTCTGACCGGCAGATAGCCGCCGCGCAGTCAGACGGCGGTCATGCCGCCGTCGATCACCAGTTCCGCGCCCGTCATCCAGCCCGACTCGTCGCTCGCCAGGAACAGGCAGCCATTGGCGATATCGACCGGCTGGCCGAAACGGCCCATCGGCGTCTCGTCCAGCCGCGGCCGGGCGAGTTCCGGGTTGCTGTGGACCGCTTCCGTCATCGGCGTGTCGACATAGCCCGGATGGACCGAGTTCACCCGGATGCCGTCCTTCGCATATTGCGCGGCGGCGGACTTGGTGAACGTCCTGACAGCGCCCTTGGACGCATGATAGGCGGCGTTGTGGACCGAGCCGACAATGCCGTAGATCGACGAGATGTTGATGATCGAGCCGCCGCCGGCCGCCTGCATCGCCGCGATGGCGTGCTTGGTGCCGAGAAAGACGCCGGTGGAGTTCACATCCATGATGCGGTTCCAGTTGCCAAGATCCGCTTCTCCGATGCGCGGCGCCGCCGAACCGTCCGGCATCCGGCCGGAGACGCCGGCAGCGTTCAGCATGATGTCCAGCCGACCGAAGCGTTCGACCACCCTTTGCACCGCCTCGCGCCACTGGTCCTCGTCCACGGTATCGAGATGGAGATAGCAGGCCGCGCCGCCGGCGGCCTCAATGTCCCGGACCACGAGCGGGCCGAGATTGTCGTTGATGTCGGCGACTGCAACGCTCGCGCCATGCTCCGCGAACAGGCGCGCACTCGCCGCCCCGATGCCCGACGCTCCGCCGGTAATCATCGCCACCTTGCCCTGAAGCCGTCTTGCCTCGGCCATCGGCCGCCCTCCCCTGCCGGATTCGTTCCAGCGCTACCTTATACCAGCGGTTGCGATTCAGGACTCATGTTGAGGGCGTTCGGCTTGCCTCCCCTCCCGCTCGGCATTACCGGATTCATACCGGCGGTCGTTGACCGGAACCGATGGCGGAGCCACCTCCACCGTCGCCCCGGCCCGGAATGCCGGGCAGTCCGAAACGGCTCCGCTCCGGTTCCCGTCGCCGGCATTCCATGAAAATTCCCCGATAGTTTTATTTTTGTTCCCGGCGGGGCTTGACATTTGGCGGCATGGTGTAGAATGAAAGTAGAGAGAGGCGGCTCCCGGGGCCGCCTTTCGGCGTTTCTGCAGAAAGTGACCGGCTGGGGGCCGAAAAAGCCCCCGGCGTGAGCAAGCGCGAGAGGTGCGTGCGCCGTCTCGCGCGCGCAATCAGCCGCGCGAACCGCGCCGGCGCCGACACCCGCCCGCACGCACGCGAAACGCGCGCAAAACAGGGACACCCTGTCCCGCCCTTTGCCCGAAAGGAGGCACCGATGACCGCAACCGACCCCCGCCCCGAACTGGCGGCGAAACCGGCCGCAAGGCTCGCGCCCACCGCGGGAGCCGTGGCGGCACAGCCCGGCGGAGGCGGCTCCGCAGTAAGCGGTGTCTGGACCCCACGTCTGGGTCTGGGTTGACCTTCGCGATCAGGTGGGATCGGCCTCGGGCTCGAAATTCCAGGGCAACAGCTCGTGGATTTTCGATTGCGGGTGCCCGGCGGCGATCTTCTCCAGCGTGCT
>JAJEAZ010000709.1 GCA_022824105.1 Alphaproteobacteria bacterium | reverse complement strand
CCGAGGTGACATGGCGAGCGCGGACGGGACGACCTACAAGGCGGCCGGCGTCGATATCGACGCGGGAGAGGCGCTGGTGCGCCGCATCGCGCCGGCGGCGGCGCGGACGGCGCGGCCGGGCGCGGATGCGCGGCTCGGCGGGTTCGGGGGCCTCTTCGACCTCCGCGCGGCCGGCTTCCGCGACCCGGTTCTGGTGGCCGCCACGGACGGGGTCGGCACCAAGCTGGAGATCGCCCAGGCGCTCGGTCTTCATCGCGGCGTGGGCATCGACCTCGTGGCGATGTGCGTGAACGACCTCGCCGCGCAGGGGGCGGAACCGCTGTTCTTTCTGGACTATTTCGCGACCGGCGCCCTGGATGCCGATGCCGCCGCTGCGGTCGTGGAAGGGATCGCGGAGGGCTGCATCGCCGCCGGCTGCGCGCTGATCGGCGGCGAGACGGCGGAAATGCCGGGCTTCTATCCGCCGGGCCGGTACGACCTTGCGGGCTTCGCCGTCGGCGCGGTCGAGCGCGAGCGGATGGACATGCCCGCCGCGCAGCCGGGCGACATCGTGCTGGGCCTCGCCTCCGACGGCCTGCACGCCAACGGTTTCTCCCTCGTCCGCCGGATCGTCGAGCGCGACGGCCTCGACCTTTCAGGCCCGGCGCCCTTCTTGGAGGGCGCGCTCGGCGAGGCCCTGCTCCGCCCGACGCGCATCTATGTGCGCCCGGTGCTGGCGGCGCTCGCCGAAGGCGGGGTCCGGGCGCTGGCGCACATCACCGGCGGCGGCCTCGTGGAGAACCCGCCGCGCGGCCTGCCGCCGGGCCTCGCCATGCGGATCGACTGCGCCGCCTGGCCTTTGCCGCCCGTCTTCGAATGGCTTGCGGGCCATGTTGCGCCTGAGGAGCTCGCCCGCACCTTCAATTGCGGCATCGGCATGGCCGTCACGGTCCAGCCGGAGCGGGCGGAGGTGCTGGCGGCGTCTTTCGAGGCGGCGGGCGAGACGGTTTTCCGTATCGGCGGGGTCGTGGAAGGCGAAGGGACTGCCCTCGACGGCCTCGAAGGGTGGCGGCGGTGAAGGTCGGCGTGCTGCTGTCCGGCAGGGGCAGCAACCTCCAGGCGCTGCTGGATGCGCGCGCGGCCTCCTGGGAGGTCGCGGTGGCGATTTCCAATGTCGCAGGGGCTCAGGGTCTTGCGAGGGCCCAGGCGGCGGGTGTGTCGGCGCTGACCCTGCCGCACCGCGATTTCGCCGACCGCCAGGCGTTCGAGGATGCACTGGATGGCGAGCTCCGGGCTGCGGGCGCGGAACTCGTCGTGCTGGCGGGCTTCATGCGCGTGCTGGGGCCGCGTTTCGTGGACCGATGGTGCGACCGGTGCATCAATATCCACCCCTCGCTGCTGCCGGCCTTCCGGGGCCTCGACACGCACAGGCGCGCGCTGGAGGCCGGCGTGCGCTGGCATGGCTGCACGGTGCATTTCGTCCGCGCGGAGCTGGACGCCGGGCCGATCATCCTCCAGGCGGCGGTGCCGGTAAGCCCCGACGACACGGAAGAGACGCTGGCCGCCCGCGTGCTTGCGCGCGAGCACCGGGTGCTGCCGATGGCGGTAGGCTGGATCGCGGAAGGCCGCGTGAAAGTGGAGAAGGAGCGGGTCGTGGCAGTCGATTCGGACCGTCTGCCGGTCAATCCGTCGCAGTGAGGGCAACAGGCGTCCGGCTATAGTGCCGACGGCTTGTCTCACGGGGAGGTTTGCGTCCGATGGCGGAATACAATGCGGCGGCGGAAGAGGCGCGCCACCAGCATATCTGGGGCGGTTTCTGCAGGTTCCTCGGCTGGTCCACGGGCGGGGTGATCCTCCTGCTGGTCATTCTGGCGGCAACGCTGCTCTAACGCGGAGGCAAGGCGATGGCCGGTGACAAGGTGACGGTCGAGGTCGAACTGAATCCCGACATGCTCACGCTGCTGGACGACGTGGTGAAGGACTACCGGCTGCCGGACCGGGGCAAGGCGTTGCGCTGCCTGCTGGACTGGCTGGCCGTGGACGGCGACCGCGACCAGGTGTTCAAGAAGATCCGCTGCCGGCGCTGCTGAGCGCCCCCGAAAGCGCCCACGCGACCGCCTCTTCGACGCTGGAAACGCGCGGGCCCGGCTCCGGCGGCGGGCGCCGGATCATCACCACAGGCATGTCGCATTCGCGCGCGGCGAGGATTTTCGCTTCGGTCGCGGCCCCTCCGGAAGCGCGCGTCACCAGCGTCCCGATCCCGTAATCGTTGAACAGATCGCGCTCGGCCGAGAGGTCGAAAGGACCGCGCGCCAGCACCACCGTTGCGTCCGGCAGGGGCGACGGGCCGGGGTCGATGCGCCGCAGCACGAAGCGCCGTCCGCCGAGCCCCGTAAAGGCGTCGAGGTCGCCGGGGCCCAGCGTCAGGAACACGGCGTCCGGCAGGCCGGCAAGCGCTGTAGCGGCCGCCGCAGCATCGGCCACGCAGATCCAGCGGTCTCCCGGCTGCCGCCGCCACATCGGGCGCTCGACAGCCAGCCGGGGCACGCCGGCCCGCTCCGCGGCCTCGCGCGCATTGGCGGAGATGCGCGCGGCGAAGGGATGCGTCGCGTCGACCAGCCTGTCGATGTGCTGCTCGCGGAGATAGCGCGCAAGGCCCGCCGCGCCGCCGAAACCACCGGTCCTGACGACACCCGCGAGCGCCGCCGGCCGCCGGGTCCGGCCGGCGAGCGAGCTCGTCACCCGGGCGCGGCCGTCGAGGGCGCGCGCAAGCGCCGCCCCCTCGCCTGTGCCTCCCAGGATCAGCACGTGGGGACCGGGAGAAAACACAAGAGGAATGTCACCGCCGCCGAGGCAGGCGTCAAGGCGCTCGGAACCGGCTGTTGCGACGGCGTGACAGTAAGGTAATGTATCCGACATTGAACGACTTCGCTTGGAGTCAGCCATGAGCCAGGTCTCAGCGCGGCTTCCCGATGAACTGGTCAGGGCCCTCGACGCCGCCGCCCGGGACCTCAAGCGTTCCCGTGCGGAGGTGATCCGCCAGGCCATCGAGCGTTACATTGAAGATTTCGACGACCTGAGCGTCGCGATAGAACGGCTTCGCGACCCGGGCGACCCGGTGCTCGACTGGGATGACGTCAGGCGTGGCCTACTCGGTCAGGATTAAGCGGAGCGCGGCCAGGGAGCTGGCCCGAATCGCGAAGCCGGCGCGCGGGCGGATCGTCGAGGCGATCGACGGCCTGGCCGGGAATCCGTTCGCGGGGAGCGCCCTCAAGGGCGAGTTGCGCGGATTGAGGCGAATTCGAGTCGGCGAGTATCGGATCGTGTACGAGATTCAGGAGACGGAACTCGTTGTGCTGGTGATCCGGGTGCGCCATCGCAGAGACGTGTATCGCTGAGACGCGATTACTCCAGACCGCTTCCTTGATCCACGCCGGCCTCGCCGATCACCCGGCCGCGCCGGTCGATCACGCGGACATCGACTTGCGTGCCGCCGGCGAGCACCGCAAGCGCGGTCTCGCGCGCCTGTTCGGCGATACGCCGCGCGAGCGACAGGCCGCCGGCGAGCGCCAGGACCGCGCCCGCGCTGTGCGCTCCGCCGGCGTCCGGGCCGCCGAGCGCCTTCAACTCGGCCGCCAGGCGCGGGATATCCACCGGCGCGCGGTCGGAATGCAGGTCCAGATGGCCGGCCGCCAGCTTGGAGAGCTTGCCGAAGCCGCCCGCGAGGCTGAGCCGCGCCACCGGCCGCCGGCGGAGATATTTGAGCAGCGCGCCCGCGAAATCGCCCATGTCGATCATGCCGTGGTCCGGCAGGCCGAGCAGCGCTTGCAACGCGGCCTCGGAACCGCGCCCGGTGGCGGCCCCGATATGGTCCAGTCCGGCGGCCCGCGCCACATCCACGCCGCGATGCACCGCGTGAATCCAGGCCGCGCAGGAATAGGGGATCACGACTCCCGTCGTGCCGAGCACCGAAAGCCCGCCCTCGATGCCCAGCCGGGCATTGGCGGTCCTGAGCGCCAGCGCTTCGCCGCCCTCGATGCCGATCTTGACCTCGAGGTCGGCCGCGAGCCCGTATTCATCGGCGACGGTGCGCAGATTGTCGGCGATGATGGCGCGCGGGGCCGGATTGATCGCCGGCTCGCCGACCGCGAGCGGCAGCCCCGGCAGGGTGACGGTGCCGACGCCGGGCCCCGCCCTGAACCGCACGCCCGCGCCGGCCGGCGCGGGATGCAGCCGGGCGCGCACAATGGCGCCGTGGGTGGCGTCCGGATCGTCGCCCGCATCCTTCTCGACGCCGATCCATTCTCCGGTTTCGGCGAGCGCGAAGGACGCCTTGAGGCCGCGCGGCAGGTCGATGGCGACCGGGTCGGGCAGGCGTCCGGTGAAGAGGCGTTCGCAGGCCGCCCGCGCCGCCGCCGCCGCGCAGGCCCCCGTCGTCCAGCCCCGTCGAAGCTCCGCCATCGCGATGATTGTAATACCAACGGCATCGACTTCGGACTCATGGGAAGATTGCGGCCCCTATCGTCGCCCCGGCCCCCGAGCCGGGGCCCAGCCTCGGTCCTGGCGGCAGCTTCGACGGTCGATCCCGTTCTTCACCGGCTGCGGCGGCATCGGGGACCATGGATAGGCCCCGGCTCGGGGGCCGGGGCGACAGTGGGGGCGGCTCCGCTATCGGTTCCGGTTAACGACCGTTGGTATAAGGCACGCTCCAACTGTCTTGAACCGGGACGGGCCGTCTTGCAGTGCTTTCCCGTCCGGTTGTCGATCAGATGTCGCGCCGGAGTCGCAGCCGAAGCCGGCCCATGCCATTCTCGCGCTCAGGAAACCGGCCGGCGGAGACGGAGGACCGATGGGGGCTATTGCGGTGACCGGGGCCAATCGGGGCATCGGCGCGGGGATTGCGGCGGCGCTGGCGGAGCGGGGCTTCGCCGTGGCCTGCCTCACGCGGTCCGGCCGGGGCCCGGAGGGGCTGGACCTGCCGGCCTGGCCCGTGGACTTGACCGACACGGCCGGCCTCGTCCGCGCGCTCGATGCGGCGGCGGGCGAACTCGGCGGGCTCGAAGGGCTCGTCAACAATGCCGGCATCCACCTGCAGGGGCCGAGCGCGGACTTCCCGGTCGAGGACTTCGCCCGGACCATGGCGGTCAACACCACCGCCGTCTTCGCCGCCGCGCAGGCCGCATATCCGCACCTGAAGGCCAATGGCGGCGGCATCGTGGTCAATCTCGGCTCCTACTGGGAACGGCTCGGCGTGCGCGCCAATACCGCCTACTGCGCCTCCAAGGCCGCCGTCTCCGGCCTGACCCGCTGCCTCGCCGTGGAGTGGGCGCGGGACGGTATTTCCGTCTATACCGTCGCCCCCGGCTATGTGGAGACGGACATGAACGCCGAAATCCTCGCCAATCCGCGCTTCCGCGCCTGGCTGGAGCGGCGCATCCCGGTCGGACGGCCCGGAAGCGTGGACGAGGTGGCGCGTTTCGTGGCGCTGCTGTTCGCCGAGAAGATCCACTACCTCACCGGCGAGACCATCGTGATGGACGGGGCGCAGAGCATCAACCAATGACCGTGCTCGACCGTCTGGACGCCCGCCTCGAAGCCCTGCCGGAAGAGGAAGCGGCAGTGCTGGAGGCCGTGAAGCGCCTCGCCGGGCGGACGGTCGCGCCCGCCGCCGCGGAACTGGACGCCTCCGCGAGCTTCCCCTGGGACAACCTCGCCGCCATGCGCGAGCTCGAACTCAACCGGATGTTCGTCCCCGAAGCCTATGGCGGGGCCGGCCTGTCCTTCGCCTGCTATATCCGCGCGGCGCACGAGATGGCGCGGGCCTGCGCGGCGACCGGCATCGTGTGGTCAACCACCTTCCACGCCATCAAGCCGGTGATCGACTTCGGCAGCGACGAACTGAAGCGCCGTGTCCTGCCGCGCATCGCCGACGGCGGCCTCGCCGCGCTCTGCATCACCGAGGAGAACGCCGGCTCCGATGCGACCGGCATGCGGACCCGCTTCCGCCCGGACGGCGGCGATATCATCATCGACGGGAGCAAGACCTTCATCACCAATGGCGACGTGGCGGACGTCTATGTGCTGTTCGGCAAATGGGCGGAGATCGAGGACGGCCGCGCGGCGATCACGGCGCTGGTCGTGGAGAAGGAGGCGGCCGGCATAAGCGTGCTCAGGCTGGAGGACAAGCTGGGGCTGCGCGCAAGCTCCACCGCGGCGCTGGCCTTCGAGGGCGTGCGCGTGCCGCGCGGAAACCTGATCCTCGGGCCGGGCGAGGGGCTGAAGGTGCTGTTCGGCGCGCTCAACAAGTCCAGGCCGTCCATCGCCGCCCATGCGCTCGGCATCGCGCGCGCCGCCTTCGACGACGCCACCGCCTATATCGGCCAGCGGCGCCAGTCCGGCCGGCGCATTGCGGACTTCCAGGGCATACAGTTCATGCTGGCCGACCTTGCCACCGAGCTTGCCCAGGCGGAGCTCTGGCTGGGCTATGTCGCCGGCCTGGTGGACGAGGGACTGGACGATATCGGCATCGAGGCCTCCATGGCCAAGCTCTCCGCCTCCGACCTCGCCATGAAGGCCGCCGATATGTGCGTGCAGCTTCACGGCGGTTACGGCTATATCAGGGAGTATCGCGCCGAACGGCTGCTGCGCGACGCCAAGATCACCCAGATCTGGGAAGGGACCAACCAGATCCACCGCCAACTCATCGGCCGCAGTTTTGCGAGGCAGGCATGACCCAACCCCATCTCCTCTCCGGCCTCGAGGCCGCCGCCGCCATCCGCGCGGGGAACCTGACTTCCGAGAGGCTGGTCGAATCCTGCCTCGCGCACATCGAGGCGCGCGACGAGGCGGTCGGCGCCTGGATCCATCTCGACGCCGACGCCGCGCTTGCGGAAGCGCGGCAGCGCGACCGGGAGGAGCCGCGCTCGGCGCTTCACGGCGTGCCGGCCGGCATCAAGGACATCATCGACACGCATGACATGCCAACCGGCTACGGCTCGCCGATCTACACGCCCGGCAACCGCCCGGCCTGGGACGCCGCCTCCGTGGCGCTGTTGCGCGAGGCGGGCATGGTGGTGCTCGGCAAGACGGTGACGACCGAGTTCGCCATGCGCCATCCGGGCAAGACCCGCAATCCGGCGGACCCGGCCCACACGCCGGGCGGCTCTTCGCAGGGCTCGGCCGCGGGGGTCGCCGATTACCAGGTGCCGCTCGCCATCGGCACCCAGACCGCGGGCTCGGTGATCCGTCCGGCCTCCTATTGCGGCGCGGTCGGCTTCAAGCCCACTTTCGGCACGGTGCCCCGCGCGGGCGTGAAGCCGATCTCCGAGACGCTGGACACGGTGGGCTCCATGGCGCGCACGGTCGCCGATGCCGGCGCTTTCGTGGAGGCGATGGCGGGCATCCCGATCTCGCCGGTAGAAGCGCGTCCGGCGCGTTTCGCCATGTGCCCGAGCCCGGCCTGGCATTGTGTCGAGCCGGCTTCGGCCGAGGCGATGGAGGTGGCGCGCGCGGCCGCCGGCGCCGGGCCGGACGATCTGGTGCTGCCGCCGCCCTGCGACGAGGTGCCGGCGGCCCACGATGTCATCATGCCCTATGAGGGCGCGCGCCTGCTTGCCTGGGAATACCGCGCGCACCGGGAGCAGATGAGCGACGCCATCCGCGGAATCGTCGAAACCGGCCTCGGCCTCGACCATGAACGCTATCTCTGGGCGCTCGGTGTCCGCGAGGCGGCGCGGGCGGCCTTCGACAAGGTCTTCGATGGCGTGGACGCGCTCATCACCCCGGCCGCGCCCGGCGAGGCGCCGGAGGGGCTCGGCTGGACCGGCTCGCCGGAATGCAACCGCATCTGGACGACGCTGGGCGTGCCCTGCATCACCCTGCCGGGGTTTTCGCCCGGCAACGGCCTGCCGGTCGGGGTCCAGCTCATTGGCCGGGCGGGCGGCGATGCCGACCTGCTCGCCGCCGCCGCCTGGCTGCATCCGCGCCTCGCCGGGTGAGGACGGCCATGGGCAGCTTCGAGGCTTTCCGGGCGCTTCCCCACGCGATCACGCTGCTCGGCATGTCGGGCGTCGGCAAGACGATGCTCTCGACGTCGCTGCGCCGGTCGGCCGACTGGTTCCACTATTCCGCCGACT
>JAJEAZ010000471.1 GCA_022824105.1 Alphaproteobacteria bacterium | reverse complement strand
AACGACACGCCATCCACCATCCCTCAAACCCTCCTGGCAAGGCTCGAAACCCTTCAAACACAAAGAATCAGAACCGCCCAAAAAGCGCAAACCTTCAAACCCAAAACACACAACGTTTGAGATGTGTGCATACGGTAGGGCGCACGGGCGGGGTCTGTCGCTCGCGCTGAACCCGCGCTGGGGCGCCGGCACGGGCGGGGTGGAGGCGCTGTGGAAGGATGAGTTGCCGCGGCCGGCCGGAACCCGGGACGGCGAGGCGGGCGCGGTTGACGCGCGCGCCGGCTGGGGCTTCGGGCTGGCCCCGCACGGACTGCTGACGCCGTTCGCGGAGATCGGGCTCTCAGGCGGGGACAGCCGCCGGCTGCGGCTCGGCGCCCGGTTCGAGGCGCCGCGCATGGCTCTCGGCGCCGAGATCGCGGGCGAGCGCGTCGAGAGCGGCGCGGCCGAACCCGGGCACATGCTGAGACTCGGCCTCCAAATGCGGTTCTGAACGGACCGCCAATTCCCTCCCTCCCCCTCTCTGAGGGCTACTGGATTCACACATCGTGTTTGAGCCGGTATCCGCGTTGAATGGCGCGGAATACCGACGGTCGTTGACTGGAACCCATGACGGATTCGACGCTTGCCGCCCGATCGTCCTCCTTCGACAGGCTCAGGACAGGCTCTTCTCGTCATGCCCGGACTTGTTCCACTGCTGTCCGGTTCAGCCATCGGGTGAAGGTGAACGGGTGTCGGCCGGGGTTTTCGGGCGCGCACGGCCTCTCCCGTCTGTTCCCTTTCCATCATGCCCGAACGCCCCTCTCCGTCATGCCCGGACTTGTTCCGGGCATCCCCTTCCACCGCTTCCGCTGCACGGCCGCATGGATGCCCGGAACAAGTCCGGGCATGACGAGGAGTGGGTTGGGATGCCGGGCGCTGATCCGTGTCCCGATCCGACGGAACCCTTTCAAATCCTGTTGCATCCAGGCCATGCGCCCTGTCCGAAAAATCCAAACCGGACAGCAGTGGAACAAGTCCGGGCATGACGGAAGGGGGAGATCGGGCGGCGGGCGTCGAATCTGTCATGGGTTCCGGTCAACGTCCGCGGGTATGAGCCTGTTCTCCACTGGCTGTGGTGGCGTCGGGAGCCGGAGATGGGCCCCGGCTCGGGGGACGCGGTGCGCTCGATCAGCGCGCGCAGCGCCGTCATCGTTTCCTCGTGGCGGCGGATGTCGGCTTCGCGCCACGCCTTGAGGTCGTCGCGCCAGGCCTTGAGGTCGTCCGCAGCTGCCCTGCGGTCGCGGGCGCGCTCGTCGGACGAACGGTCCATCGCCTTGAGGCCGCGCCAGATCAGGAAACAGGTCGCACTGCCCACGACAATGGTCGAGGCGGCGATGGCGACGGTCGCCCAGGCGGTTATGAGCGCGGGGTCCATGGCAGCAATGTTCCCATGACCGATATTCGGTTGCTGAACGTAACCTATGGCCGGCCCTGAGGTCAGTCAATCGGAACGCGCTGCAAGTGCGGGCTACGCAACCGCTTCGGAAAGCGCCGCCTCGGCGTCGTAGCCGTAGAGCCAGATCTGTCCGGGCGGGAAGCCGCCGCAATAGTCCGCGCGGTCCTTCGCCAGCTTGGCGTTGCGGGCCGCGACGTCCGCCGGGTCCGCCATCAGGCAGTGATGCTCGATGGCCCGGGACCACGCTTGGACGCGGTTGGCGCGGTCGCGGCGCAGCGCTTCGTAGCGCGCCAGCCCGTCCTCTCCCATGTCCTCGGCGAGACAGCCGGCCAGCACCCAGGCATCCTCCAGGCTCATGGCGGCGCCCTGGGCGTGATAGGGCATCATGGCGTGCGCGGCATCGCCCAGCAGCGTCACCCGGCCCTGCGTCCAGGCGGGCAGGCTTTCCCGGTCGAACAGCGCCCATTCATGCACGGCCTCGGTGCGCTCCACCATGCGCGTCACCGTGGGCGGGAAGGGGGCCATCGCTTCGGCGGCGTCCTCCACCCGGCCGAGCCGCGACCAGGACTCCGGCGTCTCCCGGTCGGTGCGCGCAATCGCGATCCAGTTCATCAGCCGCCCGGCCGCAACCCAGTAGCGCACCATGCAGGCGTCCGGTCCCCACCACACACCCGACTCGTGCGGAATGTCGAGGTCTGCCAGCCGTTCGGCGGGGACCAGGGCGCGCCAGGCGACCGAGCCCGAGTCCCGCGCATTGCCTGTGCCGAAGAGATGCCGGCGCACCGGGCTGTGTATGCCGTCCGCGCCGATGACGATATCGGCCTCCACGGTCTCGCCATCCGTCAGCGTCAGGCGGCCTCCGTCCACGGCGGCGACCTGCGCGCCGAGCCGTATCCGGCCGTGCGGCTGCCGGCGGAGGAGCCCGTCCAGCAGGTCCGCCCGGTGGGCATGGTAGTAGGGATAACCGAAGGTCTCCCGCGCTTCCCGGCCGAGCGGCGCCTCGACCAGCATCTCGCCCTCATGGCTGCGGATCGCAAGCCCGACCGGTTCGACGCCCCAGCCGGCCATGTCGTCTTCAAGGCCCAGCCAGGCCAGGATGCGCGTGGCGTTGGGGCTGAGCTGGATGCCGGCGCCGACCGCCTCGATGCGCGGCGCCTGTTCCAGAACCAGGGCGTCGATGCCGCGCTTTGCGAGGGAGAGGGAAAGCGCCAATCCGCCGATGCCCGCGCCGACGATAACGATCCGTGCCATGCAAACCGCTCCCGGGGGCGCTCAGTTCCGGCGGTCGAGCAGGCCGCGCGCGATGACATGGGCCTGTATCTCCGCCGCCCCTTCGAAAATGTTGAGAATGCGGGCGTCGCAGAGGATGCGCCCCACTTCGTATTCCTGCGAATAGCCGTTGCCGCCATGCACCTGGACGGCATTGTCGGCATTGGCCCAGGCGGCGCGGGCGGCGAGCAGCTTGGCCATGCCGGCCTCGATGTCGCAGCGCCGGCCACCATCCTTCTTGCGCGCGGCGAAATAGGCGAGCTGGCGGGCGATCTGCGTCTCGACCGCCATCCAGGCGATCTTGCCGGCGACGCGCGGGAAGCCGAGGATCGCCTTGCCGAACTGCCTGCGTCCGGCGGCGTAGTCGAGCGCCAGCTCCATCGCGCGCTCCGCCACGCCCACCGAGCGCGCCGCGGTCTGGATGCGCGCGCTTTCGAAGGTCGCCATCAACTGCTTGAAGCCCTGGCCTTCCTCGCGACCGAGAAGGTCCCCGGCGTCCACCTCAAAGCCGTCGAAGCCGATCTCATATTCCTTCATGCCGCGATAGCCGAGCACGGGAATTTCGCCGCCGTCGCTGCCGGGATCGGGGAACGGGTCGCCGTCATCGCCGCGGGTCTTGGGCGCGAGGAACATGGAGAGGCCGCGATAGCCGGGCGTATCGGGGTCGGTGCGGGCGAGCAGGGTCATCAGGTCGGCGCGCGCCGCGTGGGTGATCCAGGTCTTCGCCCCGCTGATCCGGTAGGCGCCGCCGTTCCGGACCGCGCGGGTCTTCAC
>JAJEAZ010000734.1 GCA_022824105.1 Alphaproteobacteria bacterium | reverse complement strand
CATGGCCGAGATGGTCTCGCGCGCGACGATGCGCCCGCCGACCGCGGCCTGGATCGGAATCTTGAAGAGCTGGCGCGGGATCAGCTCCTTCAGCCGCTCGCAGAGCTGGCGTCCCCGGCCTTCCGCGCGCATCCGGTGGGTGATGCAGGCCAGCGCATCCACCGGCTCGTGGTTCACCAGCAGCGAGAGCTTGACCAGGTCGCCCTCGCGATAGTCCTCGATCCGGTAGTCGAAGCTCGCATAGCCACGGCTCAGCGACTTCAGCCGGTCATAGAAGTCGAACACCACCTCGTTCAGCGGCAGTTCGTAAACGACCATGGCGCGGTTGCCGACATAGGTGAGTTCGCGCTGGACGCCGCGCCGCTCCTCGCAAAGCTTGAGGATGCCGCCCAGATATTCGTCCGGCGTGAAGATCGTGGCGGCGATCCAGGGCTCCTCGATATGCGTGATCTGCACCGGGTCCGGCATGTCGGCCGGGTTGTGCAGCAGGTCCATGCCGCCGTCCGTGCTGTGGACCCGATAGACCACGCTCGGCGCGGTCGCGATCAGGTCCAGGCCGAATTCGCGGTCGAGCCGCTCCTGCACGATCTCCAGATGCAACAGGCCGAGGAAGCCGCAGCGGAAGCCGAAGCCGAGCGCCGGCGAGTTCTCCGGCTCATATTCGAACCCGGCATCGTTCAGGCGCAGCTTGGCGAGGCTTTCGCGCAGGAATTCGAAATCCGCCGTGTCGGTCGGGAACAGGCCGCAGAACACCACCGGCAGGTTGGGCTGGAAGCCGGGCAGCGGCTTCGGCGCGGGCTTGCGGTCGTCGGTGATCGTGTCGCCCACCTTGCAGTCGGCGACCGTCTTGATGGCCGCGCTCACATAGCCGATCTCGCCGGGGCCGAGCCGGTCCGCCTTCTGCCGCTTCGGCGTGAAGACGCCCACCTCGTCTATGTCATAGGCCGCGCCGGTCGCCATCAGCCGCATCTTCAGGCCCCGGCGCAGCTCGCCCTCGCGGACACGGACCAGCGCGATCACGCCGAGATAGCGGTCGTACCAGCTGTCCACCACCATGGCGCGCAGATGCCCGTCGCCGGCGACCTCGGCATCGGGCGGCGGCAGGCGCGCGGCGAGCGCTTCCAGCAGCGCGGGGATGCCGTCGCCGGTCTTGGCCGAGCACAGCACCGCGTCGCTCGCGTCGATGCCGACCACGTCCTCGATCTGGCTGCGGACGCGCTCCGGGTCGGCGGCGGGAAGGTCCACCTTGTTGAGCGCGACGACGATCTCGTGGTCGTTGTCCACGGCCTGATAGACATTGGCGAGCGTCTGCGCCTCGACGCCCTGGGTCGCGTCCACCACCAGCAGCGAGCCCTCGCAGGCGGCGAGCGAGCGGTTCACCTCATAGGCGAAATCGACATGGCCCGGCGTGTCGATGAGGTTGAGCGAATAGGCCCGGCCGTCCGCCGCCTCGTAGTTAAGGCGCACGGTCTGCGCCTTGATGGTGATGCCGCGCTCGCGCTCCAGGTCCATATTGTCGAGCACCTGGTCGCGCATCTCGCGCTCCGTCAGCCCGCCGCAGGTCTGGATCAGCCGGTCCGCCAGGGTCGATTTGCCGTGGTCGATATGGGCGATGATGGCGAAATTGCGGATATGCGCGGTGTCGGTCATGGCGGCGCGGTATAGCAACGGTCCCGGCGCGCAACAAGCTGGCGGCATCCGTTGGAGGGGAGACCGGCCGGAAGTGATGAGATGTCATGTTTTGTCATGGTCCGCTGCGCCTCCGGCGCCGTCGCCGTCCGTCCGTATCCCGCATGCCGTTCCTCCGTCGCGTTCCGTTCCGCTCCGTTCGCCCCGCCGCCGGCCCGGCCGGCAGGCGGAACCCTTTTCCGCGCGTATCGCGCGCGCGCCTGCGCGGGCGGGCGGGCGGGCGGGCGCGCCTTTGCGCCGGCGCGGTTTGCGCGCCTGATTGCGCGCGCGAGACGGCGGACGCAGGTCTCCCGTCCACTCACGCCGGGGCTTTTTTCGGCCCCAGCCGCTCTCCTGCGCAGAAACGCCAAAGGCGGCCCCGGAAGCCGCCTTCTCTCTACCGTCACCGTACCACACGTTTGCCAGATGTCAAGCCCCGGAATGGACATAATATGAAATTGTTCCGGTATTTCTCTGGAAATCGAGCCGGGAAACCGGGGTTCACGCGTCCACGTCGTTGTCCCGCAACGCGACGAAGACCAGAATCAGGAATGTCAGCAGGGCGAGGTTGAAGGCGGTGGGCTTGGCGTTCCATTCCGGGGACTGCCACATCAGGAACCACTCGTTCGCAACGACCAGGAACAGGCCGAACCAGATGAAGGCCCCGAGACCGAGGCCCGCCAGCGCCGGGGCCTTGGCGGCGTGGAACAGGTGCGGCTCCCGGAGCCGGGACAACAGGCGGACGCCGCCAATCCAGCAGAGCAGCGCAGCCGCCGCCTGCAACGCGATGATCGCGATATAGGCGGCGTGATGGAGCGCAGGCGAATGGACCGCCCGCCACATTGACGCCTCGCTACGGAAGGTCGTGTCCATGGTCATCACATGGGTGACGAAGCCGAGATTGGCCCCGTAGTCCGTCACATTGCCGAATGCCACGAGCGAGAGATAGGCGGCCATGAGCAGCACCGCCCCGGCCTTGGCGGTTCTGGTGAACATTACGCCTTCGCTTCCCCGTCCGGCGCCGCGAGCAGGCGGCGGAGGATCTTGCCGACGGGGGATTTCGGGATTTCGTTCACGAAGACGTAGCGGCGGGGGCGCTTGAAGTCTGCGAGCGCGCTGGCCTTGCAGTGGGCGTCGAGCGTCTCGGCCGTCGCCTCGCCGGCGGGCACGACGAAGGCGGCGACGATCTGGCCCCAGCGCTCGTCGGGGAGGCCGGCGACGGCGACGTCTTCGACCGCCGGATGCAGGGAAAGCACGCTCTCGATCTCCACCGGCGAGACGTTCTCGCCGCCGGTGACGATCATGTCGTCCACGCGGCCGGTGACGAACAGGTCCCCGTCCTCGTCCAGCCGGCCGGTGTCGCCGGTGCGGTACCAGCCGTCGCGGAGCGCGCGGGCATCCGCATCCGGCCGCCGCCAGTAGCCCTCGAAGGCCTCGTCGCTGGCCAGCGTCGCGGCGATCTCTCCCTCCTCGCCCGGCGCGGCGTCGCGCGTGCCGTCGAGGCTGCGCACCCGGATGCGCTGGTTGAGCCCCGCCTTGCCCGCCGAGCCCGGCTTGGCCGGCGCGTCCGGGCAGACGGTGAAGGTGTAGATTTCCGAGGAGCCGTAATGGTTGACGAAGAGTTCGGGCCGGAAGGCTGCGTTCAGCCTTTGCAGCAGGCCATCCGTCATCGACGCGCCGGCGAAGCCGAGCTTGCGGACCGTGCGCACCCGCTCCCGCGAGAAGCCCGGATGCGCCAGCAGGTCGTGATAGAGCGTCGGCGCCAGATAGAGCGCGGTGGCGCCCTCCGCCTCGATCAGGTCGAGCGCCGCGCCCGGATCGAAGCGCGGCTGGCAGACGAAGACGCCGTCCACCAGCGCGGACGCCAGCAGCGAGCGCACGCCCATGGTGTGGTAGAGCGGCATGACGCCGAGCGCGACCTCGCCCGGCGCGTAGCGGTTCTGCGCGACATGGGCGATGGCGGCGGCCCGCTCCGCGCGGTGGCGGCGCGGCACGCCCTTCGGCCGGCCGGTCGTGCCGGAGGTGTAGAGCATGACCGACCAGTCCTCCGCCGAGGCGGCCGGGGTGGCGGCCGGGCCCTGCAACAGGGCGTCCAGCGCTGGCCCGGTCTCGACGCGCCGGATCGCCTGCGCGCGGGGCGAAACAGCAACGGCCGGGGCGGCCTCCGGCCCGAAGACCACCGTGTCGGCTTCGGCGTCGGCGAGGCAGTAGTCGATCTCCTCGCCCTTGAGCCGCCAGTTGAGCGGCACGATGAGCCTGCCGGAAAGCTGGCAGGCCCAGTGCAGGGTCGCGGCGTCGAGCGTGTTCTGGAGCACGGTTGCGATCCGCCGGCCTTCGAGGCCGCCGGCGAGCCGGAGCGCCCGGTCGAGCCATGCCCCGTAGGTCAGCCTGTCCGCGCCGGCGACCACGGCCAGCCGGTCCGGCGCCCGCTCGGCGGCCTGTAGCAGCGCGGTACCGACATCAAGCATCGGCGGCGTCCAGCGCGGCGGCGACGATGGGGGTGTAGCCCGTGCAGCGGCAGAGATGGCCGCTCAGCACTTCCCGCACTTCCTGTTCCGTCGGGCGGGGCGTTTCGCGGAGGAAGGCGGTCAGGCTCATCAGGATACCGGCCGTGCAGAAGCCGCATTGCAGCGCGAAATGGCGGCGGAAGGCGGCGTGCAGCGGGCCTTCCTCCAGCCCCTCCACCGTCACCACCTCCGCGCCCTCGCACTGGACGGCAAGCGCCAGGCAGGACCGCGCCGGCCGGCCGTCAATCAGCACCGTGCAGGCCCCGCAGACGCCGTGCTCGCAGCCGACATGGGTGCCGGTCAGGCCGAGCGTGTGGCGCAGGAAGTCGGAGAGCAACAGGCGCGGTTCCGCCGCCGCGTCCACGGCCTCGCCGTTCACCGTCATGCGCGGCATGCGAGCGCCTCCTCCACCGCCGCCCGGCCGATGCGCTCGACCAGCCGGCGGCGGTAGGCGGCGTCGGCGTGGAAGTCGTCGCGGGCGTCGATCGCGTCCGCGTCGATGGCGAGGCCGTCGAGCACGACCGGCGTGTCGGCCACGCCTCCGACCGCGAGCCTGACGCCGTCGCCGTCGGCCACCGCCGCGAAGGCCGCGAGCGCGAAATCGCCGTGCCGGAGCGCGACCTCGCGGAAGGCGTAACCGGCGCGGGGATCGGGAGGCGGCAGCTCGACGGCGGCAATCAGCTCGTCCTCCTCCCGCGCGGTCATCAGCGGCCCCTCGAAGAAGTCGATGGCCTCCAGGACCCGCTCGCCGCGCGCCGAGGCGAGATGGACCCGCCCGCCGAGCGCGACGAGGCAGAGCGGCAGTTCCGCCGCCGGGTCAGCGTGCGCGACCGAGCCGCAGAAGGTGCCCCGGCTGCGGGTCTGGTAGTGTCCGACATGCGGCAGGGCGCGGTCGATGAGCGGGTGCAGGCCGGCAAGCTCCGCCTGGCGGACGGCCGCGCCCACCCGGAGCCCACGCTCGCGAAGTTCGGGCAGATGCGCGATGTCCACCAGCAGGTCCGGCCGCGCGAGCCGCATGTTCAGCATCGCCACCAGCGACTGGCCGCCGGCAAGCGCCATCGCGCCGTCGGTGGCCAGCGCCTCCAGCGCTTCGCCGAGGCTCGCCGGGCGCAGATAGTCGAAGGGCGCGGGCTTCACGGGATGAGCGCCGCGACGCGGGCGGGCGTCAGCGGCAGTTCCAGGTCTTCGACGCCGAGCGCGTCCGCCACGGCGTTGGCGATGCAGGGGGGCGCGCTCATGGCGTTGCCCTCGCCGATGCCCTTGGCGCCGAGCGGGGTGAAGGGGGACGGCGTTTCGAGATGCAGGATCTCCGGGTCCGGCGCCTCGCAGGCGGTCGGCGGCGGATAGTCGGCGAAGGTGCCCGCGAGCGGCTGGCCCGCCTCGTCGTAAACGAAAGTCTCGAACAGGGTGGCGCCGAGGGCATTGGAGAGGCCGCCCCGCACCTGCCCGTCGGCCATCGGGCGGTGGAGCAGGCGTCCCGCGTCGTGGGCGGTCACATAGCGGTCTATGCGGACCCGGCCCGTGTCGGCATCGACCTCGACGCCGCATATGTCGAAGATGAAGCCGTAGGCGGCGGAGCCGTTGATGCGGTCCTCGGCGTCGGGCGGGCCGAGCTCCGGCGGGGTCCAGAATTCGGTCGCCCGCAAGGCCGGCTCCACCCCCTGCGGCAGAGTGCCGGGCGACCAGTGTGCGAGGCCCGCGAGGCGCGCGAACGGCACCTCTTTGTCAGGTCCCGCGCCGACCATGCCGCCCTCGAAGCGGATGTCCTCCAGCGGCAGGTCGAGCCGTGCTGCGGCCAGCCGGGCCAGCCGGTCGCGCAAGGTCGAGGCCGCGCGCCAGGCGGTGCCGGCGACGGCGGGCGCGAAACGGCAGGAATAGTTGCCGGCGGCGATCGACCAGGCGTCGCGCGCGCTGTCGAACTCCGCCACGACCCGGATGTCGCGGGGCGCAAGGCCGAACGCGCCGGCCACCACTTCCGCCAGCACGGTGCGGTGCCCCTGGCCCTGCGGGATGGAATCGGCGGTGACGGTGACGCCGCCATGCGGGTCGATGGCGACGGTGGCCGCGGCGAGCGCGCCGTTCTTGAGCCCGCCCGCGAGGCGCTGCTCATGCTCCAGCACCGTGGTGATGTAGCCCATGTTGGAGACGGTCGGCTCCACCGCCGCCGCCATCCCGACGCCGTAGAGCCGCCCCTCGGCGCGGGCTGCCGCGCGGCGGGCCCGGAGGTCTTCCAGCGCGGGCCCGGCGAGGTCGATGACCGCGCGGAAATCGCCGGAATCGTAGAGCCCGCCCGAGGCCGTGCGATAGGGCGTTTGCCGAACGAGGTTGCGCCGCAGCACCTCCAGCCGGTCGAGGCCCAGCCCGTCGGCGATGCGGTGCATCAGCCGCTCCAGCGGGAAATAGACCTGCGGGCCGCCGAAGCCGCGATTGAGGCCGCTCGGCGTCTTGTTGGTGACGGCGATCGAGTTCTCGACTTCGAGGTTGGGGATGTCGTAGGCCCCGGTCATCGCGCCGTGCATCCGGTAGAGCGTCGCGGGCTCCGGCGCCTTGATATAGGCGCCGCAGTCCTCGAGCTGCCGGTAGCTGAGCGCCGTCACCCGGCCGTCGGCCATGACGGCGGCCTCCAGCCGGGTTTCGCGGTTGGTGGCGGAGCCGGCGGCGGTCAGGTGCTCCAGCCGGTCCTCGATCCATTTCACCGGCCGGCCGGCAAGCCGCGCGACGGCCGCCATCAGCACGATATAGGGCGCGAGCCCCTGCTTGATGCCGAAGCTGCCGCCGGAATCGGGCGGAGTGCGCAGCCGCAGCCGGTTGGCCGGCACGCCCAGCGCCGCCGCCATCACCGGATGCAGCGCCAGCGGCCCCTGGAAGGGCGCCGTCACCTCGAAGGCGTCGGCGTCGGGGTCCCAGGCGGCGACCAGGCCGAAACACTCGATGGGCGTGACGGCGCTGCGCGGATAGCGCACCTCAATGGCGAAGCGATGGTCGGCGGCGGCGAAGGCCGCTTCCGGGTCGCCGTAGGAGAAGCGCCGCCGGTTCGCGAGATTGGTGCCCGCGGCCTCGTGCAGCAGCGGCGCGCCTTCCGCTATCGCCGCCGAGGGCGAAACGACAGCCGGCAAGGGGTCGTACTCGACCTCCACCAGCTCCAGCGCGTCCTCGGCCCGGTAGCGGTCCTCCGCCAGCACGACCGCAACCGGCTCGCCGACATAGCGCACCTTGTCGGTCGCGACGGGGAAGTGGCGCATGGGCGTGCGCAGCGCTGCGATGAAGGGCCTGAGGCCGGCGGCGATGTCCCGTCCGGCGAACAGGCGCACGCTCTCCGGCGCGGTTATGGGGCCGAGCCGCGCATGGGCATGGGGCGAGCGCAGGATCGCGGCATGGAGCGTGCGCGGCGGCGCGGGCAGGTCGTCGATGAACCGCCCCCTGCCGCCGAGCAGCGCCCGGTCCTCCACCCGCTCGCCGCCTGTCACGCTGCGTTCC
>JAJEAZ010000598.1 GCA_022824105.1 Alphaproteobacteria bacterium | reverse complement strand
CCGCGGACGCAAGGGCGACCTGGTCAAGATTCTCTGGCATGACGGGCTCGGTACCTCTCTCTATGCCAAGCGCCTGGAGCGCGGCCGGTTCCCCTGGCCTTCGGCGTCGGGCGAAGCGGTGTCGATCAGCGCGGCGCAGCTGGGCTAAGGTAGCGGCGCCCGCTCCGCTTCAGATCCACGCGGCCGTTCCCGGACGGCCTCTCTCTTGCCCGACATTCCCGCCGCTGACTACGCCGCCGACCCGCGCGCCGTCGCCATCGCGGACGCGGCGCGGCGGCTGATCGAACTGCGCGACCGTTGGCTGAACCCGCCCGAATGTCTGAAGCGGGTGGACGAGCCGGTGCCGGTTATCCGAAACTCCCGGTCGCCGGCGACGATGCGGCGGCGAAGGAACTCAAGGCACGCACGCTGACGGCGCTGAATAATGCCCACCCGCAATGGCTCGCTGATGCGCATGCGGCGCTTAATGCCGCTGTGGCGACGGCCAATGGATGGGCCAGCGCCTCGTTGAGAGACTGGATCAGGTCTTCTCCGAATGTGTTCATCGCTTTTCCTTTCAGGCTCTCTTGATCGCCTCGACGATCCTGGTCACCGCGCGCCGTTCTGCCGGGTTCAGGTCCGTTCTGGCGGACTTCGCATAGGCGAGGAGCGCGTAGACGGGTATGTCCTCCCCAACTTAGAAGTAGTTCACCCGCGCGCCGCCCCGCTTGCCCCGGCCCAACGCCGCGAACCGCAGCTTTCGGACGCCGCCGGTTCCGGGTATCTCCTCGCCTGCCAGCGGATTTTGTGCCAGACGGTCGATCAGGTCGCGCCGCCCCTCCTCGGTGAACAGCTTGTTCGCTTGGCGGGCATGTCCGGATTACTCCGCCCGCTTGGCTCCGAACGCCCCAATGAGCTCTCCATGCTCGAAGACCCCTGCGACTTCCTCGTTGGCCGCACCCATAAATTCACCATTTACATAACCTCCATCTGAATTGCTGGCCCAAATGCCTTTCCTTTCACTAATTGAAGCGCCGACATATGATATATCGTCGTGAGCGTCACCGGTTCTCAAGTTCATGATACCGGTGAAATGTATATCAATAGTGGGAGTTTGTCCGAAGCTCGCAGTCATGGTCGACTTTCCGGTATACGGATCGGATGTCTTGATATTGGATCCGACCATTGCACCATGATACGAAGCACTGCCCTCTACAGGCAAGACAGCACTCCCCTCACGATGCAATCGACCTAAAGATTGAGCATAAACAAGCTCGACATCGTTTCGTCCGACAGCCCTATGGACGAAGAACGCGGAGTGCGTCATCCATCCACCGAACAGCGCCCAGTCTTCCGGGCTACTCGCTGTAACAATTTCAACCCCACCAATTTCTGCATCTGTTTCATGTTCCAAGTTCAGTAGTATATTCACCGGCGTTGTTAGGCTTCCTTGAAAGCCGCCGGAAGCAGTGCATGCAAAACGGCCGCAGCCCTCTAGCGGAATTTGAGTGCCATTTAAGTAGAAGTTCGTTGCCTTTACTGAATTGGTCCGTGCAACGACTTTATACAAGCCGGACAAAGGATCAATTGCCAACTCCTGTGAAGTAGAACAAGCTGAAAGAACAATGGACAAGGCAATGGCCGAGACAGCACTGGTGATTCTCATGGTTGCCTCCTGGTGACATTGTAGGGTGAGTTAGGTGGTGGACGTTATCGTTCATGATCCTCATCCGCAGCCGCTTCAGACTTTCTCCCGTGCCGGTTGGACACCGGTCTGATGCTTGTGGAATCTGGATCTTCGTGGGCTGGCGCAACCGGTGTGACAAGCGTGCCACCGTCCACTAATCTTCAATGCAAAATACCTGTCAAGGAAATAATCGTGTAGTTCCAGAGTGCAGCACTATTTTATTAAGTGTAGTTTTTTGTACAATAGATGCAGGATTAATTTGTAGTGATATAGCTTCACCTTTCTACAGTAATGGGCACGCCCGACTTAATCCCGGGGTTGTAAGTCTGTCGTCTTTCGTAATGGGGCGCTTGCTGTCAAGTACGACACTTGATGGACGGACAGTCCTGGCTCGGTTTCTTTCATTTCACGGCCTTTGTAGACGGGACTTTCCGGCTCCGGGACCATGATGCTACGTCGCCTCTGGAGTCGGGTCGATAAGGCGATTGAAATGCTCTCGGCCCTGTGGAGCGAGACCATCGTTCCCAAGGGCGGCTCTCATCCCCTGGTTGCCCATATCTAGCGGCCGAGTGTCTCCAGCTGCATCAAATATGTGCCAGAGTCAAAAGACGAAGCCGAACAACATCGGAGTGGCCGTAAGTGACGTAAAGCTCAAGCCTGCAGTCGCCAACGATGTCCGGGAGCGCCAATCCGCCTTCCTCCCACTGAGGATTTTGGTGTCCCCGCGGAGCTGCGGCTAGCGACGGTCCACGGGCAAAGCTTTGCCCAACACGATTGTTTTTTGTTGGGCAAAGGGCGGTCCGCACCAGCGTCATCGGTCGCGTCGGTTGCATTCGGCGCGGAACCGGACTAGATTGCCCAACAGAAAATATATTTGTTGGGCAAAGCGCAAGTGACTGAAGGCGCGCAACTTCGGCGACTGCCCCTGACGGTGCAGACGACCTACGCGGACCTGCTCGCCCGCCTCCAGGAGGACGCAATCCTGGAACTCGGCGGGACCACGGTTCTGCGCGAGCGGAGCGGGCGGAAATACTGGTACGCGGTCCAGCGGCTGGCCGACCGCACGGTGGAGCGCTACCTCGGGCCGGATACGAAGGAGGTGCGGGCAAGGGTCGGGCAGGCGGAAAAGGCGAAGGGGGACCTGAAGCAGCGCGAGAAGCAGCGCGGCAGCCTCGTTCGGATGTGCCGCGAGGGCGGGCTGCCGCGGGTCGACGCCCAGACCGGGAAAGTGCTGTTCGCGCTCTCGAAGGCCGGGATTTTCCGGCTCCGCGGCGTCATCGTCGGGACGCACGCGTTCCGGTGCTACCCCGGGCTCCTGGGGGTCGGGGTTTCGGAGGCTCATGCCGTTACCGAGGATATCGATGTCGCGGCGTTTCATTCGGTCTCGATAGCGCTCGACGATCGGTTGGATCCGGCGCTGGCGGAGGCGCTGAAACGGATCGGGCCCTTCGTCGCCCGGCCCGGCCTTCATCGACAGCCAACCGCCTGGCGGGACCGGGAGAGCGGCGTCCTCGTCGAGCTGCTCACTCCCAACGAGGGACCGGATCGCGACGAGCCGCTGGAACTGCCGGCGCTGGGAGCATACGCGCTTCCCCTTCGGTTTCTCGATTATCTGATCCATGAACCGGTACAGGCAGTTGCGCTCTACCGGTCGGGAGTTCTGATCAATGTCCCCCGGCCGGCCCGCTACGCGGTCCACAAGCTGATCGTCGCGACCCGCCGGGATTCCTCGGCGGCCGCCAAGGCAACCAAGGACATCGAGCAGTCGGCTGCGCTGATACGCGTCCTGGCGGAGGACCGTCCCGATGAACTTGAGGATGCCTTCGTCGAGGCGCGCGCGCGCGGACCTGCCTGGCGGGAGGCTGTGGACCGGGGCGCCCGGCGGCTGCCTCGGGACGCGAAAGCGGCGCTCGGAAATGCGGTCGGTCAGTATGTCCCGGAATAACCGCGACGCGTTCGGCAAGATCGTGGCGCGGTTCTGAGGGGGGCCAGGGCGCATGGGGAAGGATCACACCTACACCGCGACCGTCACCTGGACCGGCAACCGCGGCGAGGGCACGCGCAGCTACCGCGGCTACGGCCGGGAGCACGACATCGCCTGCCCGGGCAAGCCGGTCCTCCGCGGCTCGGCCGATCCGGCCTACCGGGGC
>JAJEAZ010000432.1 GCA_022824105.1 Alphaproteobacteria bacterium | reverse complement strand
GGAAATCGGCGCCGAGGCGCTGGTCGATGCCGCGGGCGTGCTCGCCATCTTCACCGCCGTCGTGCGCGTCGCCGATGCGACCGGCATCCCGCTGGAGGAGGAGAAGGCCCGGGTCAGCGCCGACTTCCGGGGCGCGCTCGGCATCGACGACTATCCCGCGGCCGCCGGCAAGGTGTGAACCTCCATGAGTCAGAGCGGACAGCAGGAACAACAAGTATCGAAGCTATATCGTGAATTCATGGGTTTCAGGGAACTGGAATGGATGAATGAAGGCAGGATCAGGAGAACTGTCGCCTCAACTATCATATAGGGATAGCCGTGTGTTGCGGCCCAAGCGCCCCGTTTCATGCCGGCGAACGGCGCGAAGGCCGGGAGGCCGGTCTTCGCGGTCGCCTACTGCCAGTCGGCCCGGATGATTTCGAGCGCGACGTGATGGGCGGCGATGACGGCGCCCACTCCGGCCTTGGCATGGTAGAGGTGGTGGGTCTCGACCAGGGCCGGATCGAAGATCGATGTCATGCGCGTCCTCCGGAAAGCCGCCCGGCCGGGCGCGTCCGCCGGTCCGGCGCGCCAGAAAGTCGTCGAATTCCATCTGGCATGACGCTATCGTGTTACTTTGTAACAGACAGGATCGCGAGATGGCCCAGACTATCCCCGTAACCGTGTTGACCGGGTTTCTCGGCAGCGGCAAGACCACCCTGCTCAACCGCATCCTGACCGAAAACCACGGTCAGCGCATCGCCGTGATCGAAAACGAGTTCGGCGAGATCGGCGTCGATCAGGACCTGGTCATCAACGCCGACGAAGAAGTCTTCGAGATGAACAATGGCTGCATCTGCTGCACCGTGCGAGGCGACCTGATCCGGATTCTCGGCAACCTGATCAAGCGGCGCGACAAGTTCGACCGGATCCTGGTGGAAACCACCGGCATGGCCGACCCCGGACCGGTGGCGCAGACATTCTTCGTCGATGACGACACCAGGGAGTCCTTCGACCTGGACGGCGTCGTCACCCTGGTCGATGCGAAGCATGCCGAACTGCACCTGGATGACAGCGAGGAAGCGATGGCGCAGATCGCCTTCGCCGATGTGCTCCTGATAAACAAGATCGACCTGGTCGATGCCGAGGAGATCGATGCTCTGGAGCGCCGGCTCAGGTCGATGAACGCCATGGCGCGGATCGAACGGGTCCGGATGGCTGACGCGCCCATGGAGCAGGTGCTCGATGTCGGCGGCTTCGATCTTCGCCGCGCCCTCGACCTCAAGCCGGGCTTCCTCGAACCGGAATATCCGTTCGAGTGGGGCGGCGTGCTGCAGCTCGACAGCAAGGCGACATTCAGGCTTCAGAACGGCCCGGATCCGGCGATGTCGGCGGTGCTGGAGCCCATCCATGCGGCGACGCCCGAGGCGCTGAAGGAAACGGCGGAACGAATCTTCACCCGGTTCTCCGCGCCCGCCGACATACTGCAACCGGGCGCCGCATTCCCGCCGGGCGAAACGCTCCGGACGCTGGTGCTCACGGGCGCCGATCACTATGACTTCACGCTTGCAGTTGACCGGCCGGGACTTTACGCGCTGTTTACAGAGCACCAGCCGGAGGAGTTCGAGGCCGGCTTTTTCGATGCCGCCGGCGCGAAGATGGACCTTGCTGCGGAGCATGTCTTCAACCCGGAGCACACGCATGACGACACCGTTCGTTCGATTGCGCTCGAACTCGACGGCGCGCTCGACGGGGCGGCGCTCAACGCCTGGCTGAGCCGGTTGCTGCAGACACAGGGCCCCGACATCTTTCGCATGAAGGGGATCCTGGCGATCGAGGGCGAAGACCGGCGGTTCGTGTTCCAGGGCGTGCATATGCTGTTCGACGGCCAGCCCGGCGACCCCTGGGGCGACCGGCCCCGCTCCAGCCGGCTGGTGTTCATCGGCCGCAATCTGGACGAAGCGGCGCTGGAACAGGGATTGCGCGCGTGCCTGGCGGCATGAGAGCGGCCGCGGGCGCGGCGGCCATGCGCGCCCGTCCGCGCCGGCCGCGGCGGCGCGGCCGGCATTGAACGGCGTCAGGCTGGATCACTGGATCGTTGACGCGCCGCTGACCGGCGTTTGCGTCGAGCGCGGCGGACGTTATGCGGCATTCGCCGGCGGGGACGGGTGCGTTCGCATTGCGGACCTCCGCGAACGGGAACCGTCCCTTTCGGTCCGGTCGCTGACCCGGGGCGCCGTTCTGGCGCTGGCCCCGGATTGCCGGGAGCGCGGATTCCTGTGCGGGGCCGATGACGGCGCCGTGTACCGGGTCCACGCCGCGGACGGACCGCAGGAGCTGGCGCGGCTCGCCCGGTACTGGCCCGACCGGCTCGCCTCGCACCCATGCGGCCTGAGGGCGATCCCGGATGGCGCCCGGGTCCGGCTGCTGGATGCCGAGGGACAAGAGATTGCGGAACTCGGAGAACATCCAAGCAGCGTCGCGGGCCTGGCTTTCGACAGCAGCGGCCGGCGCCTGGCCGTTTCGCACTATAACGGGGCGAGCCTTTGGCCGCTGAACGGGCAGCGCGGCGAGCCGCAGCGCCTGCATCGCCGGGGTTCGCACCTCGATCTAAGCTGGAGCAGGGACGAACGGTTCGTGGTGACGGCCACCCAGGAAAAGACGCTGCACGCATGGGACCTCGTTTCCGGGCAGGACGTCAGCCTCGGTCCCTGCATCAACAAGGTGAAATCCATCGGCTGGAGCGCCGGCGGCGCCTGGCTGCTCGCGTCCGGGGCCGACACCGTGAGCGGCTGGCCGTTCCTGAACGGCCGCCTGCCATCGCCGGCCCCGCGAATGCTGGGACGCTACAGCGAACATCTGGTCGCCAGGGTGTGCGCCAACCCGCGCCTTGCCCTGGCGGCCGCGGGTTACAATGACGGCGGTCTCGAACTGGTGAGCCTGACCGCTCGTCCGCGGAGGCTAAACCTCGCCGCCCCGCAGGGGAGCCCCGTCGCGGACCTCGCATGGTCCCCGGAGGGGAACTGCCTGCTGGGCGGCGACTCGGACGGGCGCGTGTTCGCCTATCGCTTCGACAGCGACACGCTCGCCCGCCTGGCCCGCACCGATTGAGTCGTTCTAGACGACCGCGATCGGGTTGCCCGGCGAGCCCGTGGCCCCCTTGATCGGCAGCGTGGAGAAAATGAAGGCGAACTTGTAAACGCCGTCGGCAGCCAGATGATCGAGACGCACATTCTCCAGAATGTGGATGCCGTTCTTGGTCAGGAAGATCTGGTGCACCGGAAACGCCAGGTTCGGGTCCGGGTTGGGCACGCACTCGATGGCCCAGCAGTCGGCGGCGCCCACCGAAATCCCCTTGGCTGCGAGCCACTCGCCTGCGCCTCGCCGATTCCGGGCTCGCCGGAATTGAAGCGGGCATTGTCCTTCATCCACAGGTTTTCGCCCCAGCCCGTGCGCCACAGCGCCGCGCAACCCTCGGTGATGTCGGCCTCGCTCATGCCCTGGCGGTCCAGGCAAGCCTTCAGGTCTTCGACGGTGATCTCCTCGCCCTTGTCCAGCATCCGCCCCTTCAGGCCCATGACATCGAACAGGACCCCGCGGCAGAAGAACGGCTTGACATGCTCCATGCCGAGCTTCTGCAGCCCGTAGGCGCCGGCAGTGGACCCTGCCTCGCTGTCATTGTTGTGCAGGTCTCTCGTGGTGAACCCGTTGTAGAACACCTCCTGGGAGAGATCGCCGGCGTCGCCGATCCGCGCGCCGATATGGGCAAGCCCGTCGAACTGGGTGCCGACCTGACCGATTTCGGTGGTCAGGATCTCATCGTGCCAGATGACCTGGTTCTTGCCGTACGCGCCTCCGGTCGG